>JBEVJQ010000367.1:0-15805 GCA_040510055.1 Burkholderiaceae bacterium
TCAGGCTCAGCACCCACAGCGTGATCGCGAGCGGCACCCACAGCAGCAGGCCGGTGACGAAATACTTGCGAAACATCTTTCAGGCTCGTGGGCGCGGGTTCTCGTCGACGGGACGCAGGCGACCCAGGCGTGCTGCTCGCCTGCCTGGGCTCATCCGTCAGCCCGCCGTGTCGGATTTCCCCCGGCCGCGTGACGGCGTGGATCCCGACGGCGCCGGGCCCGATGGGGCCGGAACCGACTTGCCGGACGACGAGCCCGAGCTCGATGGCTGGCTCGACGACCCGGTCGCCGAGCCGCCTGCGCTGGCACCGTTCCCGGATTTTTCCGCCGTCTTGCCCGTCCCCTTGTCGGCCCCCTTCCCGGCGCCAGTCTCGGCGATCTTCTCGCCTCCACCCTGGTCGGCGCCGCCCGGCTCCGCGGCCGCCTTGTCGCGGCCGTCACCGTCCTTGTCCAGGCTCTTCTCGCCTCCGGGCTTCTTGTTGTCACGAAAGTCTGTGACATACCAACCGGTACCCTTGAGTCGGAAGGCCGGGGCCGACAATTGCTTGGCGAAAGTCGACTGACCGCACGACGGACAAACCGTCAGTGGGGCAGCGGACAGTTTTTGCAGGACATCCTGCTGGTGTCCGCAGTTGGAGCACCGGTATGCGTAGATGGGCATCTGGGTTCTGGCGAGGATTGCTCGTCGCGGCGCAAGGGTGCGCCGCGGGCTAACCGGCGATTATAGAAGTCAGGACAACATCGGCACCGCTGAGCCCATTGAGGATGCTCCGGGCGCTAACGGCCCGGAGGTCTGTCGGGCTGTCCCCGTGACGGCGCGTGGCACGGCCGTTGAACCGGCGAACTGCGCGGCGCGGCACCCGCGGCGACCGGCAAACAGCGCGACGCGATCGGCGATCGGCGATCGGCGACCGGCGGACCGGCGGACCGGCGACCGGCGGACCGGCAGCGGGACGCGATCGGCGGCACCTGGGATGTGTTCGGCCGGCAGGAACCGAAAGCCTCCTCGGGCGTGCGATGCCGCCACTCAGTCGTCGAGCGCCCGCGCCAGGTCTGCCACGATGTCGTCGGCGTGCTCGAGGCCGACCGACAGCCGGAACACGCCGGCACCGGCCAGGTCGCGGAACTTCCGCGCGGCATCGCCGTCGAGGCGCAGCGAGGTCCGCAGCAAGTCGGCCGTCGGGATATGGAAGACCAGGGTTCGGGTCTTGCCGAGCGAAACGGCATAGGTGATCAGGCTCAGCCGGTCGGCCATGCGCCGCGCGACTGCCCGCTCGTCACCGTGAACGGTGAAAGACAGCAATCCGGAGAAATTGGCCATCTGTCGGCGCGCGAGTTCGGCCTGCGGATGCTCATCGAGCCCCGGCCAGTGGACGCGCGAGACGAGCCGATGGGCGCCGAGGAACCGGGCGACCACGCGGGCGTTGTCCTGGTGCTGGCGCATCCGTACGGCAAGTGTCTCGATTCCGCGCAGGATCAGCCAGGCGGCGAACGGGGAAAGCACGGCGCCGTGGTGGATCAGCGCGTGCTCGCGCAGGATCACCGCGTCGGACGGCAGGCGACAGACGATCGCTCCACCGAGGGTGTCGCCGTGGCCGCAGAGATACTTCGTGAGCGAGTGCACGACGAAATCGGCACCGAACTCGAGCGGCCGCGTGGCGATCGGGGTGGCGATGGTCGAGTCGACCGACAGCCGGATATCGTGAGCCTGGGTGATTGCGGCAACGGCCGCGATATCGGTCAGCTGCAGCGTCGGGTTCGCCGGCGTTTCGACGTGGACCAGGCGCGTAACGCCGGGCCGGATGGCGGCCGCGACGCGCTCGGGCTCGGTGCTGTCGACGGCCGTGACCTCGATGCCGAACCGCGGCAGCGTCTGCAGCGCCAGCTCGGCGACGCCGGCATAGCAGACATCGGACAACACGAGATGATCGCCGGCACGCAGCAGCGACAGAAACAGCGCCGAGACGGCGCCCATGCCGCTGCCGAATGCCACTGCCGCGGCCCCGCCCTCGAGTCCGGCCAGTTGCCGTTCGAGCAGCGCCACCGTGGGGTTCCCCCAGCGCGCATAGAACAGCGGCGATGCACCGCCGAGATCGGCCGCCGAGAATCCCACGGCGTCGGGGACGACGTGAAAGCTGGTGGAGGTCACGATCGGCGGCGCGACCGGCTCGCCGAGGTCCCGGTTGTCCGATACGCCGTGGATGACGCGCGTCTCGATCTGGTGCCGATATAGCGGCGGCGGATCGCCTGCCGACGCATCGCCGGAGCCGGCGTCCGGTCGATCGTCTGCCGCTGCCCTCAGCGGCGCGAATGCCGCGCCCGGCCGGTCGTTGGCCGCGCTCTCCGGGTCGTTCGCCGCGCGCTGCGGGTCGTTTGCTTCTGAATTCATCGGACCCTGCGGCTGACGATTCGAACCG
Source organism: Burkholderiaceae bacterium (assembly GCA_040510055.1). Lineage (GTDB taxonomy): Bacteria > Pseudomonadota > Gammaproteobacteria > Burkholderiales > Burkholderiaceae_E > Lautropia. Next base: position 2,418 of record JBEVJQ010000367.1, read on the forward strand.
GCCTGGAGCTGCAGGCTCACCGCTGCCCCGCTTTCCGCGACCTGTCATCAACAGATTGGCGGATTTGCCGCGCGGCCCGACGTACTAGTCTTCGCCTTTCGAGCCGTCCCAGGCGGCCGTCTTCGGCACCTGCATGACGACCCCGGGGGCAGCGACGTGCTCTGCGACAAAGCCGAAAGAATACGATGGCCGAGCCCGTCGCTCCCGTATATGCGCGATTCGACGCTGCCGAGAGCCGCGCGCGACGGATCGCAGCAACGCCGCGCTTCGACGACTGACCACCCTGCGCAACGGGAGACCCCTCGATGAAGCCGATCTGCAAGATCTGTTCGCCATTCGTCGCCGGGCTGACCAGCCCGATCCGGACTGCCAGCGACCAGGTGGCGACCCGTGAACGGGTCGACAACATCCGAGTCATGCCGATCAGCGGCTTCGGCCGGCCGCGGGCAGCAGTCGAAAAGATGAAACTGTGGGAGAACGGCCGCACCTTGCGGGTCAGGTTCCTCGATGGCCAACCCGAGGTCCAGGCGAAGGTCCAGTCGATAGCCCGCGAATGGGAGGCGCTGGCCAACCTTCGGCTCCAGTTCGTCGGCAGCGGAACGGCGCAGATCCGGGTCAGCTTCGCCGACCAAGGCTTCTCCTGGTCGACCGTCGGCACCGACGCGCTCGGCGTGGCGACCGGCGACGCGACGATGAATTACGGCTGGCTCGAGGTAAACACGCCGCTGCGCGAATACCAACGCGTCGTCCGCCACGAGTTCGGCCATGCGCTCGGGATGATCCACGAGCACCAGAACCCGGCGGCGCAGGGCCAGATCCCCTGGGACAGGCCCAAGGTCTACGCCCACTACGCCGAGCAGGGATGGAGCCAGGAAGACGTCGACCACAACATCTTCGAGGTCTACGCCGAGGACACCACCAACCACAGCGCCTTCGACCCGGCATCGATCATGCAGTATGCAATCCCCGATGCGCTGACCGTCGGCTCCTACGCCATCGGTTGGAACAGCGACTTCTCGCCGACCGACATCGCGTTCATGCGCCGCCAATATCCGAAGGACGTCCCGGCGATGACCGAACTGACGATCGGCGGCCCGCGCCACCACGCCGACCTGGCGACCGCCGGCGAGGTCGACAGCTACCATTTCACGGCTAGGGCCGCCACCACCTCCATCATCGATACCGATGGGCCGACCGATACGGTGCTGACCTTGCACGGTCCGAACGACCAGGGGGCCGTGCTGACCTGGAATGATGACAGCGGACGCGGCGGCAATGCCCGGATCGTCCGCAAGCTGCAACCGGGCGAGTACTGGGTGACCGTCCGGCACAAGAAGCCGACGGCCACGGGTCAATACTCGATCGGGATCAGCAAGCGGCGGAACTGACGCCGGTCAGAACGGAATGTCGTCGTCGGAGTCGTCGAAGGTCTGCGTCGGGCGACCGGCGCCTGCACGCGAACCGCCCGCGCCGGACGCACTCGTTGCCCCGGAGGCCGCACTGGCCGTCGCCGTCTCACGGGAGTCGCGCGGATAGCCGCCGCCTTCGCCACCGCCCTCGCGCGAGCCCAGCATCTGCATCTGATCGGCGACGATCTCGGTGGTCCAGCGGTCCTGGCCCTCCTTGTCCTGCCACTTGCGCGTTTTCAAGCGCCCTTCGACGTAGACCGAACGGCCTTTCTTCAGATACTCGCCCGCGATTTCTGCCAGTCGGTTGTAGAACACGACGCGGTGCCACTCGGTTTCTTCCTTGCGCTCGCCGCTGGTCTTGTCCTTCCACTGCGACGTGGTCGCCAGGGAAATGTTGCAGATGGCCGCGCCATCCGGCGAGAACCGGGTCTCCGGGTCACGCCCCAGATTCCCGACCAGAATCACCTTGTTCACCGAAGCCATGCGGCCCTCCCGTTTGATTGCCCGAAGTCTCGTGCGGAATCCTGGACGCTATTGTGCACCGGGCGGCGACGTCGCGATGCGGGCCGAGCCACCGGGTCTAGGCCGGACATCGCGTTCGACCCGGATCCTTCGGCGTCAGTCGCAGTCGCGCGCCGGCCAGCGTTTCTGGCCGAGGGCGATCAGAAGCCACGCGGCCATCAGCGCGGCAGCGAAAAGGAACACGGCACCGCCGCCCCAGATCCGCGACAGCAAGCCGCCAACGACGCCGCCGCAGAACAACCCCAGTGCCAGCGTCGTGTTGTAGACGCCCAGGGCGAGACCGCGTTGCGACGGAGGCGCCAGTCGCGAGACCAGCGACGGCAGCAACGCTTCGAGCAGGTTGAAGCCGACGAAGAACAGCAGCAACAGTCCGAATTGAATCACCAGCGTCGGCGCCAGCGCGGCATAGCCAACGAGGGCGAGGATACTGACGACGATGGCGGCGACGAACAACTGCCGGACGGTTCCAAGCCGCTCGGCCCGAACCAGCAGCGGTACCACGACGACGAACGACAGCACCAGCACCGGCAGGTAGACCTTCCAGTGCTGCGGCAGCGGCAGGTCGGCGGCGGCCACCAGCATCCCTGGCACCACGACGACCAACGCCATCTGCACCAGATGGAGGCGGAAGATGCCCGCGTTCAGCCGCAGCAGGTCCGGATCGAGCACCGTCGCGCGCGCGCTGCCGGGGTCCGAACTGGCCATTCGATCGACGATCGATCGCCGTCGCGGCGCCGCCATCGTCCCGGCCGCCGCCGTCGTCCCGGTTTCCGCGTTGGCCCCGGCCGCCGCCGTCACCGGCGCCGTCGCCATCGCCATCGCCGCCGGCGGATCGGGGACACGCCACCAGAGGATCACGATGCCCAGCAGTGCGATCGCAGCGGTGAGATCGAACAGGCCCGACACGCCGTCCTACCGGGACAGCGCCGGCGCGAGCACCACTGACAGCGCGAACGAGACCCCGATCATCGCGCCGACCATCGCCATCGCCTTCGACCGTTGCGAATCGCGCGTGTTGTCGGCAAGCAGTGCCGTGATCGCGGCCGACACCGCGCCGGCGCCCTGCAGCGCCCGGCCAACGGTCAGTCCATCGAGCGTCTGGGCCTGCGCCGCGACCCAGCTGCCAACGGCCATCAGCAACAGGCCGGCAGTGATGACCGGCTTGCGACCGAACCGGTCGGAGGCGACGCCGAACGGGATCTGCAGCAGGGCCTGCGTCAAGCCGTAGATCCCGAGCGCGAGGCCGATACGCATCGGGTCGGCGCCACCGGGCATCGTCGCCGCATGCACGGCGAACACGGGCAGGATCAGGAAAAGGCCGAGCATCCGCGACCCGGACAGCAACGACAGCCAGAGACCGGAAGCCCGCTCCGCCGCCGTCATCCGCAGCGCGGCGCCGGAACTTCGCTGCCGATCGGATGATCGATCGGGCGAGCGATCGGCGTCGCCGGCGGCGGCACCGGCGGACGTGAGCGGTTCCATGGCGGAATGGTAGCAGTGGGGTCGCGGGGTCACCGCCCGGCCCGGACCGATTGGGTATAGTGTCGGGTTCACCTTTTCGAGCTGGTCCGTGGCACGCGCGAAGTCTTCCGAATCCCGACATCCCGCAGGCGGTGATTCGCCGCGCGGATCGCTGCATGCGGACGATGCAGCGCTCGAGGCAGCGCTCGATTCGCGACCCGAGTCGCGGCTCGTCGACCGCATCCGCGTCCGCGGCGCGCGGACCCACAACCTGAAGAACATTTCGCTCGACATCCCGCGCGATCGGCTGGTCGTGATCACCGGACTCTCCGGCTCGGGCAAGTCGTCGCTGGCGTTCGATACGCTCTATGCCGAGGGCCAGCGGCGCTACGTCGAATCGCTGTCGGCCTACGCGCGTCAGTTCCTGCAACTGATGGACAAGCCCGACGTCGACCTGATCGAAGGGCTGTCGCCGGCGATCGCGATCGAGCAGAAGGCCACGAGCCACAACCCGCGCTCGACGGTGGGCACGGTCACCGAGATCTACGATTACCTGCGGCTGCTGTACGCCCGTGTCGGGACGCCGTATTGTCCCGATCACCCGGAGCAGGCACTCGAGGCACAGACCGTCTCGCAGATGGTCGATGCCGTGCTCGGACTGCCCGAAGGCACGCGGCTGATGATCCTCGCGCCCGTCGTCAGCGGCCGCAAGGGCGAGCACCTCGATCTGTTCGAGGATCTGCAGGCGCAGGGGTTCGTCCGCGTCCGGGTCCGCGGCGAGGCGATGGCCGACAGCAGCAAGGCGCAAGGAACGGCGGCGACGGCGACGGACGACCCGTCGGTCGACGATGCGCGTGGAGCGCAGGCTGGCGACGAGGGCCGGTCCGCAGGCGCCACCGCCCAGGTGGCCATGCGCGTCGCGGCCCGGACCACGACCCAGGCGGCTGCGCGTGCCGCGACCCGGACCCCGACGCAGCCGCAGCGGCCCTCCGGATCCGACGATGCGCCGCAGGCCTTCGTCGGCCGGATCCATGAACTCGACGATCCACCGAAGCTGGCCAAGTCGCAGAAGCACTCGATCGACGTAGTCGTCGACCGGCTCAAGGCCGGCCCTGGTGCCAAGCAGCGACTGGCAGAGTCGTTCGAGACCGCGCTCCGACTGGCCGACGGTCGGGCGCTCCTGGTCTCGATCGACGACGGCCGCGAATGGGTCCATTCGAGCAAGTTTGCCTGCCCGATCTGCAACTGGTCGTTGCGCGAACTCGAGCCGCGGCTGTTCTCGTTCAACAATCCCATGGGCGCGTGCCCGGAGTGCGACGGCCTCGGCGTGGTCCAGTTCTTCGACCCGGCGCGGATCGTCCAGTTCCCCAACCTGTCGCTGGGCTCGGGTGCAGTCCGCGGCTGGGACCGGCGCAATCAGTTCTACTACCAGATGCTGCAGAGCCTGGCGGCGCAGTACGGGTTCGACCTCGAACAGCCGTTCGAGGAACTGGCGGAATCGGCCCGCAACCTGATCCTCTACGGCTCCGGCACCGAGAAAGTCACCTTCATCTATCTGAACGATGCCGGCAAGACGGTCACGAAGACGCACGCGTTCGAAGGCGTGGTCCGCAACTTCGAGCGCCGCTACAAGGAAACCGACTCGACCCACATCCGCGATGAACTGGCCAAGTACCTGAACACCCGCACCTGCAAGGCATGCGAGGGGACGCGGTTGCGGATCGACGCCCGCCACGTCCGCGTCGGGCCGCGCGGCGGCGACAAGCCGATCTGGGAGGTGACGCGCTGGACGCTGGGTGAGACCCGCCAGTGGTTCGAGACGCTGACGTTGGATGGCGCCAAGGCGGCAGTCGGCGAGCGCATCGTCCGCGAGATCTCGAACCGGCTCCAGTTCCTGACCAACGTCGGGCTCGACTACCTGTCGCTCGAGCGGCCGGCCGAGTCGCTGTCCGGCGGCGAGTCGCAGCGGATCCGACTCGCCTCGCAGATCGGTTCGGGCCTGACCGGGGTGATGTACGGCCTCGACGAGCCATCGATCGGTCTCCACCAGCGCGACAACGACCGCCTGCTCGAGACGCTCTGTCACCTACGCGACCTGGGCAACTCCGTGCTCGTCGTCGAGCACGACGAGGATGCGATCCGCTCGGCCGACCACGTGATCGACATGGGGCCGGGCGCCGGCGAGCACGGCGGGCGAATCATCGCCGAAGGTCCGCCGCAGTCGGTGATCGACTGCCCCGAGTCGCTGACCGGCCAGTATCTCGCCGGCTCGCTCCGGATCGAGGTGCCGAAGCAGCGGCATGTGCCCGGCGAACTGGCGCTCACCGTGCGCAACGCCTACGGCAACAACCTGCAGAACCTCACCGTCGACCTGCCGGTCGGGCTGCTGATCGCGGTGACGGGCGTTTCCGGTTCGGGCAAATCGACCTTGATCAACGACACGCTCTACAAGGCGGTCGCCCGGCACCTCTATCGGTCGCAGGCCGAGCCGGCACCGCACGACGGCATCGGCGGGCTCGAGCACTTCGACAAGGTCATCAACGTCGATCAGAGTCCGATCGGCCGTACGCCGCGCAGCAACCCGGCGACCTACACCGGCCTGTTCACGCCGATTCGCGAGCTGTTCGCCGAGGTGCCGTTCGCCCGCGAGCGTGGCTACGGACCGGGCCGGTTCTCGTTCAACGTCAAGGGCGGTCGCTGCGAGGCCTGCCAGGGCGACGGGATGATCAAGGTCGAGATGCACTTCCTGCCCGACGTCTACGTCGCCTGCGACGTCTGCCACGGCCGGCGCTACAACCGTGAGACCCTCGAGATCCAGTACAAGGGCCAGAACATCGCGCAGGTGCTCGACATGACGGTGGCGTCGGCCTATGCGTTCTTCGACGCCGTGCCGGCGATCGCGCGCAAGCTCCAGACGCTGCTCGACGTGGGACTCGGGTACATCCGCCTCGGCCAGAGTGCGACCACGCTGTCGGGCGGCGAGGCGCAACGCGTCAAGCTTTCGCAGGAACTGTCGAAACGCGACACCGGCCGCACGCTCTACATCCTCGACGAACCGACGACGGGGCTGCACTTCCACGACATCGCGCTGCTGCTCGGCGTGATCCACACGCTGCGCGACCACGGCAACACCGTGGTCGTGATCGAGCACAACCTGGACGTCATCAAGACTGCCGACTGGGTGATCGACCTCGGTCCCGAAGGCGGCGCCGGTGGCGGCCGGATCGTCGCCGCTGGAACGCCCGAGGCCGTGGCGACCACGGTGGGAAGCTACACCGCCGATCACCTGCGCAAGGTGCTCCGATGAGGGGGTGCAACGACCCTGCTTCGGTCGCAGCGGCGTTCGGTCAGCAGCCGCGCGAACGCCGTGACGACCACCTGCTCGTGCCGGCCCGATGAACAGGCCCCTGATCGAGATCGACCGCCTCGGCAAGAAATACGCCACCGGCCGGGTCGCGCTCGACGACGTCTCGCTCGCAATCGACGAAGGGGAGATCCTGGCGCTGCTCGGCCCCAACGGCGCCGGCAAGACGACGCTGATCAGCATCGTCTGCGGCATCGTCAATCCGACTTCGGGACGGGTCACTGTCGCCGGCTTCGACGTGATCCGCGACTACCGCAAGACCCGCGACCTGATCGGGCTCGTGCCGCAGGAACTGACGACCGACTCGTTCGAGACCGTGACGGCTACGGTCACCCTGTCACGCGGCCTGTTCGGCAAGCAACGCGACCCGGCCGTCGTCGAACGGGTGCTCAAGGACCTGTCGCTCTGGGAACGGCGCGACAACAAGATCATGACCCTGTCGGGAGGGATGAAGCGACGGGTAATGATCGCCAAGGCACTGGTCCACGAGCCGCGAATCCTGTTCCTCGACGAGCCGACGGCCGGCGTCGACGTCGAACTGCGCAAGGACATGTGGCGGATCGTCGAACGACTGCGCGCAGGTGGCGTCACGATCATCCTCACCACCCTCTTCATCGAGGAGTGCGAGGCCATCGCCGACCGCGTTGCCGTCATCAATGGCGGCCGGATCATTCTGGTCCAGGACAAGCGCGAGCTGATGCATCAACTCGGTCGCAAGCAATTGACGCTCGAACTCGTGCAGCCGCTGGCCGGGATCCCGGGAGCGCTCGCGCACCACGATCTGGCGCTGGCCGGCAACGGGAGCGAGCTGGTCTACACCTTCGACAAGGGTGGCGGCCAGGTCCGCATCGAACGACTGCTGGCCGACCTCGCCGCCAGCGGCATCGCCTTCAAGGACCTTCGCACCAGCGAAAGTTCGCTCGAGGAGATCTTCGTCGGGCTGGTCCATCGGCCTCGCGCTGCCGCCGCGCCCGCGGCGGTGGACGCCGTGGCCGACACCACGCCCGGAATGGCCGAAGGGGCGAAGACGACGTGAACCGCGACATCGCTTCCGAACTGCCGAGCAGTTTCAACGGTCCGGCGGTCCAGGCGCTGTACCGCTTCGAGATGGCGCGGATGCGGCGCACCCTGTTCCAGAGCCTGGTCTCGCCGGTGCTGTCGACCGCCCTCTACTTCGTCGTCTTCGGCTCTGCGATCGGGTCGCGGATCGACGCGATCGAGGGCGTCCCGTACGGCTCCTTCATCGTCCCCGGGCTGATCATGATGGCGCTGCTCAACCAGAGCCTGTCGAATGCGTCGTTCGCGATCTTCTTCCCGAAATTCACCGGAACCATCTACGAGATCCTGTCGGCCCCGGTCTCGGCGTTCGAGATCCTGCTCGGCTACGTCGGGGCGGCGGCGACCAAGTCGGTGATCCTCGGCCTGGTCATCCTGGCCACGGCCGCGTTCATCGTCCCGATCAGGATCGACCATCCGGTCTGGATGCTGGTGTTCCTGATCGTGACGGCCGTGACGTTCTGCCTGCTCGGCTTCATCATCGGTGTCTGGGCCGACAATTTCGAGAAACTGCAGTTCGTACCGTTGCTGATCGTGACGCCGTTGTCGTTCCTCGGCGGCAGCTTCTACTCGATCGACATGCTGCCCCCCTTCTGGCAGGGCGTGTCGTTGCTGAACCCGGTCGTCTACCTGATCAGCGCGTTCCGCTGGAGCTTCTTCGGCTCGGGCGACGTGGCGATCGGGATCAGCGTGGCGATGATCCTGTCGTTCCTCGCCGCCTGCCTGGTCGCGGTCTGGTGGATCTTCCGGACCGGGTACCGATTGAAGCAGTGACCACCGGGCCGCGGGCCAGGCCGGGTTCGACAATCGCCGCCCGAGTCCGCACAATCGACCGCCCCGATGCCGTCGGCAGGCGCGCCCGCCCCACTGGACGACCCGGCCACGTCGAACCCCCGAACCGAGGAAGGACGATCGATGAATCCTCCGCCTTCGCCAGCCCCTTCGCCAGGCCCTTCGCCAGCCCCTTCACCAACGTCTTCGCCTGCCCCGCTGCGCATCGTCCTCTACGGCAACATCACGCTTCCGAACGAGTTCCGACTGCGCCAGAAGGCCGACTTCCCGTTCACCGTGGTCGCCGTTCCGAACGATGCGACGGCGCAGCAGAAAGAGACGGCGATCATGGCCGCCGACGCGGTCGTCTGCGTCGCCTTCGACCATCCCTCGAAGCACGCGCCGGCACTGAAGCTGATCCAGACGCAATCGGCCGGCTACGAACGCGTGGACTTCGACTGCGTCCCCGACCGTGCCGCGATCTGCAACGCCTTCGGTCACACGCGCGCCATCGCCGAGTACGCGTTGATGACGATGCTGATGTGGACTCACCAGTGGAAGGCCGTCGAGGACAGCTTTCGCGCCGGCTCGTGGAAATACAGTGGTGCAAAATTCGGGCCGCTGCGCGATGAGTTGGGCGTCAAGACCATCGGCATCCTCGGGCTGGGGCAACTCGGCCGCGAGATCGCGGGCCATGCCGGGGCGATCGGCGCGCGGGTGATCGGCTGCGCCCGGACGCCGCAGCCGGTGCCGGGCGTCGCCGAGGTCTACGGGCTCGAGCGGCTCGACGAGTTCCTCGGACAGTGCGACTTCGTCGTCATCGCGATCGCGTTGGCGCCGCAGACCGAGGGCCTGATCGATGCGGCGCGGTTGGCCAGCATGAAGCGCAGCGCGGTCCTGGTCAACGTCGCCCGGGGGCCCATCGTCGCCGAGCGCGACCTCTACGAAGCGTTGACATCGGGCGTGATCGCCGGCGCCATCATCGACGTCTGGTGGCGCTATCCGACAGCGGAAGAGCCGGAGCGCCGACCGTCGGCCTATCCGTTCGAGACCCTGCCCAACGTCTTCATGACCCCGCACTCGTCGGGCTGGACCGAGCAGATGATGGACCGACGCTGGGACATGGTCATCGCCAACCTGCGGGCCTCATGGCGGGGCGAGCCGTTCCAGAACGTCGTCAGGGCGCCGCTGACGATCCCGGTTCGCTGAGCGCTCGGGCGAAGGCTCCGCCGATGGCTCCGCAGGTCGAATAGCTGATCGATCAGCCGATGACTCCGCAGATCGCTGACCGATCCGCCGATGGCTCGCGTCCGGTGAACTGCGTCTTCGGGACCTTCGACACGCCCGTCGGGCGGCTGAAGCTCGTCGCGCGCGATTCAGCCCTCGTCGCCATTCTGTGGGTACCCGATCGGCCCGGGCGGGTCGATCCCGGCCCGATGGACTGGGACGGCGAACACCCGGTGCTGCTCGAGACCGCGCGCCAGTTGCGCCAATACTTCGCCGGCCAGCGTCGCTGCTTCGACCTGCCGCTGTCGTTCGGCGGTACGCCATTCCAGCGCAAAGTCTGGCAGGCGCTGTTGACGATCCCGTTCGGCCAGACCCTCAGCTATCGGGCGGTCGCACGCCGGATCGGTCATGAGGACGCGGTCCGCGCCGTCGGCGCGGCCAATGGCCGCAACCCGATCTCGATCGTCGCCCCCTGCCACCGGGTCGTCGGCTCGGCCGGCGAACTGACGGGGTTCGCCGGCGGGATCGAGGCCAAGCGTTGGCTGCTGCGTCTCGAGGGTGCGCCAGAAGGAATCGGCTGCGCCGCTCAGGCCTCGATGCCGAGGAAACCGCCGCTCTGGTGCGCCCACAGGCGAGCATAGAGGCCGTCGTTCCCGAGCAGTGTCTCGTGGTCTCCGCTTTCGACGATCCGACCGTCGTCGATCACCACCAGCCGGTCCATCGCCGCGATCGTCGACAGCCGGTGGGCGATCGCGATCACGGTCTTGCCCTGCATCAGCGCGTCGAGACTCTGCTGGATCGCGGCCTCGACGTCCGAGTCGAGGGCGCTGGTCGCCTCGTCGAGCAGCAGGATCGGCGCGTCCTTGAGCATCACGCGCGCGATCGCGATCCGCTGGCGCTGGCCGCCGGACAGCTTGACGCCGCGCTCGCCCACGTGCGCGAGCATCCCGCGCCGGCCCTTCGGGTCGGACAGCTGCGCGATGAAGTCATCGGCCTGGGCGCGGTTCGCCGCGGCCGCGACCTGTGCCGTCGGCGCCTCCGGGCGGCCATAGGCGATGTTGTCGGCCACCGAGCGGTGGAGCAGCGACGTGTCCTGGGTCACCATCCCGATCTGCGCGCGCAGCGACTGCTGGGTGACGCCGGCGATGTCCTGGCCGTCGATCCGGATCCGGCCGTGCTCCACGTCGTAGAACCGCAGCAGCAGGTTGACCAGGGTCGACTTGCCGGCGCCGGAGCGACCGACGAGTCCGATCCGCTCGCCGGCGCGCACCACCAGGCTCAGATCGTCGATCACCGCCGGCCCGTCGGGGCGATAGCGGAAGGTCACGCGCTCGAACCGGATCTCGCCGCGCGGTACGACGAGAGGCGCTGCGCCGGGCGCATCGACCACCGTCGGCTGGCGCGACATCGTCCCGATCCCGTCCTGGATCGTTCCGATGTTCTCGAACAGCGACGTGGCCTCCCACATGATCCAGTGCGACATCCCCTGCAGCCGCAGTGCCATCGCTGTCGCAGCCGCGACCGCTCCCGGCCCGACGGCTCCATGGGTCCAGAGCCCCAATGCCGTCCCGGCCAGGCCGGCCGTCAGCCCGAGGCTCAGCGTGTGATTGGAGATCTCGAACAGGCTGACCAACCGCATCTGGCTGTAGCCCGGGACCATGAACTCGCGCATCGCCTGGCGCGCGTAGGCCGCCTCGCCGCGGGCGTGCGAGAACAGCTTGACGGTCGTGATGTTGGTATAGGCATCGGTGACGCGACCGGTCATCAGTGCACGGGCATCGGCCTGCGCCCGGCCGACCGCGGCCAGCCGCGGGACGAACCAGGCAAGCTGCGCGATATAGAGGACTACCCAGGCGAGGAACGGCCAGATCAGTCCGTTGGCGAACGTGCCGGCCGCGACGATCATCGTCACCACGTATACCGCCATCGTGACCAGCACGTCGGCCACGACGATGATCGCGTCGCGCACCGCGAGCGCGGTCTGCATGACCTTCGTCGTCAGCCGCCCGGCAAACTCGTCCTGGTAGAACTCCATCGGCTGGCGCAGCAGCAGCCGGTGAAAAATCCAGCGCAACCGCATCGGCAGATTGATCGCGATGGTCTGGTGCTTGATGATGGTCTGCAGCGCGACCACGCCGATGCTCGCGACCAGCGCCACGCCGATCCAGGCCACGGTAGTCCCGTGCGTGCTCCACCAGGCCGGCGGCGTCGTCCCGGTCATCGAGTCGACGAGGCGACCGAGCAACGCGAACAGCGTGGCCTCGAACGCCGCCATGATCGCGGTGGCCACCATCATCGCGAACACGGCCCCGTGGGCGCCCGTCGCGCCGGCCCGGATGAAGGCGATCAGGCCGCGCGGCGGGACGGCGGGCTCGCTGTCGGGAAAGGCAGGGAGCCACTTCTCGAAGTAGCCGAACAGTCCGCGGCCGCGAATCCCGCCGGCGTCCTGCCGGCTCGTGCCGGGTTCAGCGTCCATGGCCAGGGCCCGGTTCCTCAACCAAGCCCGCCACGACCTCGTCGATCTCGGATCGATCGAGCACGACCGGATCGCCGAGCGCGAGCAGGCGTCGATACAGCCCGCACAGCCCCTCGACATCGATCGCCAGCACCAGGGCCGCAGCCGGCGAGCGCGCCGCGACCAACAGGCCGTGGTGGGCGAGCAGGCAGGCGCGGCGCCCGTCGAGCGCGGCCAGTGCCCCGTCCGACAAACGTTGGGTTCCGAACCGGGCGAAGGGGCCGCATCGGATATCGGCGCCACCCGCGACTGCGACCCTGTAGTGGAACGCGGGAATGCCTTCGTGCTGGATCCGGGAACTGCAGGCAAGCGTCGCCGACTCCGGGCCGTGAGCATCGAGCACGGAGCCGACATCGCTGCGGGCGACCAGGATGTCGCGATGCAGGGGCCACTGCGGCGCCAGCCGACGCCGACCATCGCCCTCTGTCGGCGCGGTCGCCGCCAGCGGCATCCAGACGATATCGTCGATGACCAGCTGATCGCACGCCAGTGCCGCGGGCGTGATCAGCATTCCCGGCGCCGCGCTGCGCGGCCACCGCAGCGACAAGGCTCCGGCCTTGCCGATGTCGACGCCGGTGACACTCATCGCCCGGGCATGGTCGACCAGCGCCTGGCGGGCGTCGTCCTCGGTTGCGAAGCCGCTGCTCACTCGAACGATTCGCGGACGCGCCCGATCTCGCGCCGATCGCGCTTCGTCGGCCGGCCGGCAATCGTTGCCGCCGGTTCGCGGGCGTAGCGACGGCGTTCGGCCTCGGCGGCGCGGCGCGCGATCGACGCTTCGCTCTCGCGGTACAGCGCCTGGGCCACCGGGGCCGGACCGCGGACCTCCGACAGCCCGAGGACCTCGATCTCGAACGTCCGCTCGCCGGCCGTGACCGCCAGCTTGTCGCCAACCTTGACCGCATGGGCCGGCTTGATCCGCGCGTCGCCGAGCAGCACGCGGCCGCTGTCGATCGCCATCTGGGCCAGGCCGCGCGTCTTGAAGAACCGCGCGGCCCAGAGCCACTTGTCGATCCGGACCGACATCAGCGGTTCCGGTTCGTCCCGATGACCGGTGCGCCCG
>JBEVJQ010000368.1:0-3023 GCA_040510055.1 Burkholderiaceae bacterium
TCGGATTACTGAACGGCTTGCCGCGTTCGAGCGCCACACGCGATACCAGGGCCGTGCGCATGTGGTCATCGCCCAGCGGATAGATACCGGTACGGTACTGGGCGCCGATGTCACAGAACTGCCGGTCCTTGACCGTCGGGTCGATGGTCCGCCAGAAGTAGTCGACGAGCCGCTGGTAGCTGACCCTCCTCGGATCGAACACGACCCGTACCGCCTCGGTGTGGCCGGTGCCGCCGTTCGAGACCTGCGGATACGTGGCAGTGGCGGCCGTCCCGCCGATGTAGCCGGAAGTCGTCGAGACCACGCCCTCGACCTTGTCGAAGTCCGACTCGACGCACCAGAAGCAGCCGCCGGCGAAGACCGCGGTCTGCAGCGGCGCTGCGGCCGGTGGCGTCGGCGTCGGCATCGATGGGCCCGCAGCGCCACTCGCCGGCGACGGCTGCGCCTGCGCAGTGCCCGGGGGCATCGCCAGCGTCGTGAGGCAGGCGATGGCAACGGCCACCGCGGCACCGGGCTGCAGCATCCGCCGGATCGGACCGTCGACTCGGCGCCCGAACCAGCCCCTGATCAGGCGTTTGGTCACTGGCCAGGGGCGCGTAACGGTCATGCGCTCTCCGGCACGAAGGTGAGCGCGACACCGTTGTTGCAGTAGCGCTTGCCCGTCGGTGGCGGACCGTCATCGAACAGGTGGCCGTGATGTCCGCCGCAGCGGGCGCAGTGGTACTCGGCCCGCGGATAGAGAAGGACGAAGTCGGTCTTCATTCCGAACACGTCGGGAAGCGCCGTGTGGAAACTCGGCCAACCGGTACCGCTGTCGAACTTCATCGCCGAAGTGAACAATGCCAGATCGCAGCCGGCGCAGTGGAACGTCCCCTTGCGCTTCTCCCGGTCCAGCGGACTGGTGCCGGCCCGCTCGGTCCCTTCGCGTCGCAGAACGCGATACTGCTCGGGGGTCAGCCGCTGGCGCCACTGCTCGTCGGTCAGCTCCAGACGATCGCTGCGCACAGGCGCCGGGGCCGCACGGGTCGCGCCCGAACCAGCCAGAAGACCGGAAACCAACGAGACGAACGAGCGGCGCTTCATGGTGGACCTCCGCGAGTCGGTGTCCCATTGTCGCAGTCCTTGCCCCAGCCGGTGGATTCGCCTCGCCAGCGCAGCGGAACCGTCGCGATCCGCGGCGGCCGCGGTCGGCCCGCCACGGCGGCCACCCGCTGCCGGCAGCGGCGACGACGAGCATCTCGCGCTCGTGCCAGGCGGCCGCTCCGTCTCGATCAGATTCGATCGGCGATTCGCGGCGTCGTGGTCGTGGCAGGAGCAGTCGCCCGCTGCCGTGGCTCGCGCGGTCGGGAAGGCAACGCCAGGCCCGCCGCGAGGCTGACCCGGGGGCCAGATTGCCGGAACGCCCCGGTAGGTACCACGACGATCCCGTGTTCGGTCACCGGAAACCGGCGACGATCGGCAATGGGATCGAAGCCGATCTCGATCCCCGCCGGCAACGCGTTGTCACCGGCAACGATCACGTTGCGCAGCCGGCAGCCGGCCCCGATCGAGACGCCGTCGTGGATCACGCAGCGCGCGAGGCTTGCGCCGGCGCCGATCGTGACCCCGTCGCGCACGATCGTGTCGACCAGGTCGGCAGCGGGAGTTCCGGCAGACCGAACGGTCGGCGTCCATTCCGGCGCCCCCCGGACACAGTCGGCGACGCCGGCCAGCGGCCAGGTCAGCGACGGCGCCGCACAACGGATCGGCCAGGCCGGGTCGGCCATGCTGAATCTCGGCCGCACCCCCTGGGTGTCCATGTGAGCATCGAAGTAGGCATCGACGGTGCCGACGTCGCGCCAGTAGTTCGGCTGACCCCTCGCCCCTTCGACGACGTTGGTCGAGAAGTCATAGGCCAGCACCCGGTGACGCCCGGCTTCGAGCAGCCGCGGCAGGAGGTGGCCGCCGAAGTCGTGGAGGCCGGCGCGACAGCAATCGTCCAGCGCGCGCAGCAGGACCCCGGGCCGGAACAGGTAATTGCCCATCGAGGCCAGCGCCTGATCTGCGCTGCCGGCGATCGTCCGCGGATCGACGGGCTTCTCGTCGAAGCGGCGCACCCAGCCGCCGGACTCGGTCTCGACGACGCCGAACCCACGGGCAGCGGCCAACGGCACCGGCAAGGTCGCGATCGTTACGTCGGCACCGCGTTCGATGTGGCGACCGACCATCTGCCGAACGTCCATCCGGTAGACGTGATCGGAACCGAACACGGCAACGACATCGGCACTGTGTTCGGCGAGCAACTGGCGGCATCGGTAGACGGCGTCTGCCGTACCGCGAAACGCGTCCATGCCGTCGACACCCCCGATCACGGGGCGTACGAACCGGCCTGAGCGCATCCGATCGTGCCAAGTGGTGGCGAGGTGCTCGGTCACCGACTCCGAACAGTATTGCGCGAGGACGTAGATCTGGCCAATCCCCGAATTGCAAAGGTTACTCAACGCGAAGTCGATCAGCCGATGCCTGCAGTGAAACGGGACCGCAGGCTTGGCGAGCGACCGGGTCAGCGGTGCCAACCGTTTGCCTTCGCCGCCGGCCAGAACCAGCGCCAGCACCTTGGGATCGTTGTCCTTCATCGGTGTTCCTCGGCCTGTACTGCAACCGTTGAACCGTCCGAGCCAGGGACGGCGCAGACGGCCAACAACCAAGAACGGGGAGCGGGATTGGGAGCGCGAAGCGGCGAGCAAAGGGCGTGCCCAATGCACGGCCAGCCACGGTCACTGTTATACGATCGCCTCGATCGATCGCCCCGATCGTCCCGCCGCCTCGACGCAGGCGGCCCACTGCGCCCGAACCAGGGAAAAGACCGGAATGGAACCAACGACGATCGCCGCCATCGGTCGCTCGAACCCGACCAGCATGCGCCACTGCGACCTCATTCTCAAGGGCGGCGTCGCCAGCGGCGTGGTCTATCCGAAGTTGATCGCCACGCTCTCGACCCGGTACCGCTTCCGGAGCATCGGCGGCACTTCCGTCGGTGCGAT
>JBEVJQ010000369.1:0-12423 GCA_040510055.1 Burkholderiaceae bacterium
CCGAGAGCGGCTATCCCGGCTTCGAGACCTCGCAGTGGTACGGGGTGCTGGCACCGAAGGGTACGCCGGCACCGATCGTCAATCGAATCCGTGAAGCGTGCGTGACCGCGCTCGGCTCGAAAGCCGTCAAGGATCGGTTCGCCAATGATTCGGCTCTCGCCGTCGGCGATACCCCGGAGCAGTTTTCCGCCTACATCGTCGCGCAGCAGAAGATCTGGAAGGAAATCGTCGAGAAAGCCGGGATCAAGGCGGACTGATCGATGCATTCGGACTGATCGACGCTTCGGACTGATCGACGCATTTCAGGACTGATCGACGCATTCAGAATTCAGACTAGCCGACGCGTTCAATATTCGGATGGATCGACGCCTTCGGACTGTCCGATTGATCGACGCGTTCCGACTGTCGCGTTTGACGCGAGGGAATGGCGAGAAAGCGATTGCACTTGCGGGCCGACGTCGACTAGACTCGCGGCACAACAACCGGGCCGATCACGAATCGGCCGGATCATCGAGAAACTCGATTTCGATGCCGTCGCTTGCGACGGCATTTTCATTGGTGCCCAAGCTGCCGCTGGTCATGGCCCCGCGCCCGAGTTCGTCATCGGTCCCCAGGTCGATGCTCGACTGCTCGCCGCCCGTCAACGCAGTACCGACCGGTAGTGCTCCACGCCGACTTCGGCGCCGCTTCGCGAAGAAAGCGGTCAGCAACCCGCCGCATTCGACCTCGAGCAGCCCGCCGGCGACCACCGTCTGGTGATTGAGGCGGTGATCGGCCATCAGGTCGACGACGCTGCCACAAGCGCCGGTCTTGGGATCGAAAGCGCCGAAGAATAGCCGGCGGATGCGAGCCTGGATGATCGCGCCGGTACACATCGCGCACGGTTCGAGCGTCACATAGAGGTCGCAGTCGGGCAGCCGATAGTTGCCGGCCTGTTCGGCCGCCGCGCGCAGGGCGCGGATTTCGGCGTGCGCCGTGGGATCGGAACTGCCGATCGGATGATTGAAGCCGGTCGCGACGACCTTGCCGTCGCGGACCAACACCGCACCGACGGGAACCTCGCCGACAGTGGCGGCATTGAGCGCCTGGTCGAGCGCCAGTCGCATCATCGCGCGGTCGAAATCCGTGATCAGGCCCGTCATCGGGAGATTCTACGGGCCCCCGCCGCTCACGGTTCGTCGCCCGCCCGAGACGCCTGCGCGGGCGGACCGGGGGTCATAATCGCACGACGAACGGACCGGGCGGCGGCACGCGCCGCAGCGCCCCCGACCTCATCATTCCCGGAGCTTCCCAGCATGCCAGAGACCCCTTCGGTGCGCGTCATCGAACCACGGTCCGCGGACCTCGGCCACGGCCTGAAGGTGCGCCGGATCCTCCCTCACATCGACGCCCGCGCGGTCGGCCCCTACGTGTTCCTCGATCATGCCGGCCCGGTCGTGATCGATCGCGCCACCGCGCGCCAGGCCGATGTCCGGCCACATCCGCATATCGGGCTGGCGACGGTCAGCTATCTGCTGTCGGGGGCCATCACGCATCGCGACAGCCTCGGTGTCGAGCAATCGATCATCCCCGGCGACGTCAACTGGATGACGGCCGGTCGCGGCATCACCCACTCCGAGCGGTTCGAGGATGATGCGGCCTTCACGGCGCCCGGGGTCGAGTTGCTGCAGTCATGGGTCGCCCTGCCGGAAAGCGACGAGGAGATCGAGCCGGCATTCGAGCACGTGCCGGTAGCGCGGCTGCCGGAGGTCGAGCGCGACGGCGCGTGGTTGCGGGTGATCGCCGGCGAGGCGTTCGGGCTGCGCAGTCCGGTGCGGACGCGCTCGACGCTGTTCCAGGCGCACCTGCGGCTCGCACCCGGTGCGCGTGTCGAACTGCCGGCCGAGCAGCGCGAGCGCGCTGTCTACCTGATCCGCGGCCGGGTCATGATCGACGGCACCGCCCTCGCCACGGGGCGCACCATGGTGTTTGCCCCCGGCTCGGTGCCGGTCTGCACGGCCGAAGGCGCCGAGGCCGCCGAACTGATGGCCTTCGGCGGCGAGCCGCTCGGACCGCGCCACGTCTGGTGGAACTTCGTGTCGTCGCGGCGCGAGCGGATCGAGCAGGCCAAGGTCGACTGGCGCGAGGGCCGCTTCGCGCTGCCGCCGACCGACAACGACAGCTTCATTCCGTTGCCCGAGGAGCGGCGCTGAGCGGCCCCGGCCGTCGCGTGAACCTCGCGCACAGCCGCGCCCATCATGGGCGCAGCGCCCGGCAGACGGCCTCGGTGACCTCGCTGCACCGCGCCGTGCCACCGAGATCGCGCGGGACTGCGAGTCGCTCGCCCAGCACCGTCTCGACGGCGGCCTCGATCCGCTGCGCGGCCGCGAGCATCTCGTCGTCTTCGTGACGCTCGCCGAGCCAGCGTAGCATCAGCGCACCCGACAGGATCGTGGCCACCGGGCTGGCTGCGTCCTGGCCAGCGATGTCGGGTGCCGAGCCGTGTGCCCCCTGGAACAGCCCATGACGGTCGCCCAGTTCGGCCGAGGCAGCGATCCCGAGGCCGCCGACGGTGGCAGCGCCGAGGTCGGAGAGGATGTCGCCGAACATGTTCTCGGTCACGATCACGTCGTAGAAACCCGGGCGCTTGACCAGGTGCACGGTGATCGCATCGGCATAGGCGTGGTCGATCGCGACATCGCCATAGCGGGCCGCGACTTCGTTGCAGACGGCGCGGAAGAACGCGTAGCTGCGCAGGATGTTGGCCTTGTCGCAGATCGTCACGCGGCGCTGTCCGTCGCCCGGCGCGCCATTGCGCCGGCGCGCGAGTTCGAAGGCGAATCGCGCCACGCGCTCGGTGCCCCGCCGCGTGATCACCAGCGTGTCGGTCGCGAGTTCGCCGCGCAGCGTGACGCCGGCGCCGCGGCTGGCGTACAGGCCCTCGGTGTTCTCGCGGACGATCACGTAATCGATGGTGCCGGCCTGCCAGCCGGCCAGCGGCGAGGCGACGCCACGCCACAGCCGGATCGGGCGGACGTTGGCATAGAGATCGAGCCGGAATCGCAGCCGCAGGTGCAGGTCGTTGCCGACCTCGGTGCCGTCGTCGTAGGTGACCCCGGGCAGGCCTGCGGCGCCGTGGAGGATGGCATCGGCATCGCGACAGGCGACGAATGTCTCTTCCGGCAGCACCTGACCAGTACGCCGATAGTGACCGGCGCCGCCGGCGCACTCGATGAAGTGCAGCCGACCGTGGCCGCAGGCCTCCTCCAGGACGCGGACCGTGGCCTGGCAGACCTCGGGGCCGATGCCGTCGCCATCGATCGAGACGATATCGTAGGTTTTCAAGGTCGAATCCTCCATCATGGCTCTGGCCGGTGACGCGGTATCGTACCGGCAGGAGCGACGTGGGGAACGGGAGCGACGTGGGGAACGGGAGCGGCTCGAGGAACGGAAGCGACTCGAGGAACGGGAGCGGACGCGAGGAACGGGAGCGGCAGATGAAAGAGCGACTCGGCATGATCGGTATCGGGATGATGGGCCACGGCATCGCCGGCAACCTGCTGAAGCACGGCCATCGGCTGACTGTGCTCGAACATCCGGGCAATCAGCCGCTCGATGCCTTGCTGGCCGCCGGCGCAACCACGGCGCGATCGGCCCGCGCAGTCGCCTCCGAGTCCGAGGTCGTGATCCTCTGCGTTACCGGGTCGGCACAGGTCGAAGCGGCACTCACCGGCCCCGACGGCGTGATCGAGGGCCTTCGTCCCGGCGCCGTCGTCATCGACTGCTCGACCGCAGTCCCGGCATCGACGGTGCGGATGGCCCAGGCCGTGAGCGCGCGCGGCGGCCGGATGATCGATGCGGCGATGACGCGGACGCCGAAGGAGGCGGCCGAGGGCCGGCTGAACCTGCTCGTCGGCGGCGATCCCGAGGTACTGGAACGCTGTCGACCGATCCTGGCCTCCTTCGCCGAGAGCATCACCAGCGTAGGGCGGATCGGCGCCGGCCATCGAATGAAACTGCTGCACAACTTCGTCTCGCTGGGCCAGGTCACGCTGCTCGCCGAGGCTGCCGCGTGCGCCCGGACGGCGGAGATCGATCCGGCCGTGTTCCTCGAAGTGCTGGCCACGGGCGGCGGCGGCGGCACGGCACTGGAGCGGTTGCGTCCGTTCCTCGAATCGGGCGATACCGCCGGGCTGCGGTTCGCGATCAGCAACGGCCGCAAGGATCTCGACTACTACGTGGCGATGGTGACCGACGCTGGCAACCGCCATGCGGTTGCCGATGCGATCCTCGCCACGCTCGATTCCGCCGTCGATGCCGGCCATGGCGACGAGCTGATGCCCGAGTTGGTGACCTTCCTGGCGGGGGGCCGTCGCTGACAGCGGTTGCTGAGAGCGGTTGCTGAGAGCCGTTGCTGAGGTCGGGTCACTGAGCCCGGGTTGCGGAGCCCGGGTCGCCGAGCCGGGATCGCCGCCGCCCGAACTGGCCGAGGCGGGCCTTGCAGCTCCAGGGCCGCCGCGGACCGGGCGGCGCGTCAGTCAGAGGTGGACGATCAGAGGTAGAAGTTGACGAACAAGCCAACGTGATCGCCGGATTTGGTCCCGGTGCCGTCGCGGGCCTCGAAGCGTTCGAAGGCGCCTCTCAGCTTGATGCCAAGCCAGTTCGTCGCCAGGAACTCGGCTTCGATGACCGGCCCGAAGCCGTCGTCGTACTTGACATTGATGTTCCGGGCGACGCCGTCACCATCGAGCTTCGGGTTGATGGTGTAGCGCAATCCGCCGCCGATCCGCCAGCGCGGCGCCAGCGCGTAGTGCGCCAGCAGTTCGATTGGATAGCGGCTGAAGTAGACCGATCCGTTGTATGCATCGGCGCCGTCGAAGTGGTAGCCGGCCACGGCCTGCATCGTCACCAACCGGGCCACGCGCCACTCGATCCCGCCGTGGAGCTGGACCAGCTGGCCGGCGCGGACGTTGCTTTCGTCGTCGTAGGCGTAGCGCGCGGTCGCGACCTTGTCGCCGCCACCGGTCAGGCCGATGCCGAGGATGAACCGGAATGGCCGCGGCTGGACGACCACGGCCTGCGGCATCTGCGGCGCGACGTACGGCCCGCCGACCTGTGCCAGGTCCGGCAGCAGCGGTGCCGCGAGATCCGCGAACCGCAACTGCGCCACCGCCGGAGCGGCAGGAGCCAATACGAGCGCGGCCGCAATGGCCAGCGCGGGTTTGCCGATCGAACTCATGGAACGACGTGGCCGGAGCCAGCCCGTGAAGATGCCGATACCGCAAGGGTAGCCGAATCGTCGACGAGGAGCGCGACCAGGTCGCGAATGTCGCTTATCGAATCAAGGCCATCGATCGCGGTGACGATGGCCTGGCCGCGGCTGGCATCGAAGGAACGCCGGTCGGCATAGTCGAGGCAGGCGTCGAACCGCCTCCGGTGCTCGGCCGCGTCGAGTCCGCGGCCGGGGAAGCCTGGCGCCACGTCGACGCCGCGGACGATCCGCGTTCCATCGGTCAAGGTCACGACCAAGTCGACGGCCGAATGGCCGCGGGCATCGAGCGCCGGGTCGGCGACCACTGCGACACGGGGCAGGACGGTGCGGACTGCCGCGTCGGCGATCGCTTCGGGCCGGAAGTGCTCGAGGCGCGATTCCCGTCGTACCAGGGCGTTGGCCACGCAATAGGCGGCACTGAACTGGGCGTCTACGCGCGGATTGGCGCCGGGGGCGAACGGCTGGCCGACGAGCCGGTGGGCGTACGGTGGCAGGCGAACCTCGGCCGCCTGCAACTCGTCGGCGGCGATCGGTCGCTGCGCGACGATCCCGAGCATCAGGTCGGTGACACCCTGGGTGACGCCGCAACTCGGGTACTTCTTGAACATCGCCCGTTCGAGTCGGAACTCGGTGCCGAGCCCGGCGACGATCGCCGCGCCGGTGTCGCCGGTGTCGCCGTCGACGCCGAGCGCGCCGGCCCGTGAGCCGGTGTGGCCGTTGGTGTTGGCGTCGGCGGCGCCGCGGTCGCCGCTCCGTGCGCCGGCGCGCCGCGTCTTGTCGGCCCGGAACAGGTGGCAATAGCCGTAGATCCCGTCGATGAAGTGCGCCGGTCCCGTCACCCCGAGCGCGGCCAGTTCGGCGCAATCGATGCCGGCCTCGGCGACCCAGCCCTGGATCGTGCGCACCGCGAGCGAGCCGTCGACATTGCTCTGGAAGCTGCCGCCGCAGCGATTGAACGCCAGGCCGAGCGCATCGCGCATCCGGCGGCCGTCGAGCCCGAGCAGGCGGCCCGCTGCGGCGGTTGCGCCGAACACGACCGAGACGCCGGTCGGATCGAAGCCGTCGTAGCCGGCCTCGCTGCGGTTCATCCGCGCGGCGACCTCGGCGCCGACGGCCAGCGCGGCGAGGAAGTCACGACCGCTGCAGCCGCCGACCTTCTCGGCCGCGGCAAGGCTCGAGGCCACGACGGCGGCGCCGCAGTGCGGACCCGGCGCCATCGCGTCACAGTAGTCGAGCGCACGCGCCATCATCGCGTTGATCATCGCCGCGCCCGGCGCCGGCAGCCTCTCGCCGGAGACGAGGACGGTCGCTTCGGGCCGGCCGCCGCGCGCGATCAGCCGTTGGCGCACCGCGGCACATCCGTCCTCGTCGGCGCCGGCGATGACGGTGCCGGCCACGGCAAGCAGGATTCGGCGGACGGTGAGCGCCGCCGAGGGCGGGATGCGATCGACCGGAAAGTCGCAGGCGAAATCGGCCAGTGCCTGTTCGGCCCAGGCCGTTGCCGATCCCGGCGTCGAAGCGACCGCCATCGAATGCCCCCGAGTGACAGCCTCGCGCCCTGCGGGCGGCGGCCGTTCATGCAGCCTACCATGGCGCGCTCGCTGCCGCGAAGCAGCCGCCACGACAGCGACTGGCACGCGGGCGCCCGCGTTCGACCCGATGCGCGTTCGACCCGATGCGCGTTCGACCCGATGCGCGCTCGACCCGATGCGCCGTTCATGCGCCGTTCGACTCGATGCGCCGTGCGCCCCAAGCGGCAACCGACCTCGCCGACGCTTCGACACCTTGTCGCAATCCTTCAAGACCCTGGTCGCCCGGTGAGCCATTGTCCCGCCTTGGCAGCTCCGGCGCCGTTCGCGCCAGCGTCTCGATGCTGCACATCGCCCTGCACCCTTACCCGCGCGCCAGCGCGATCCGAAACCATCGACTCGGAAACGGAAGCCAATGCGTATCCTGATCAGCAGCGGGCCCCTCTACGGGCACGTCAACACCTTGTTGCCGCTCGCGCTGGCCGCGCAGCGGGCGGGACACCGCGTCATCTTTGCCACCGGTGCCGACCTGGTACCGCACGTCGAGCGGTACGGGCTGGAGGCATGGGCCGTAGCGCCCACTCACGCGCAGGCGGGTGGCAGCCGCCAGGACTCGTGGTTGCGTTACTTCGCTGCCAGCGCCGAAAGGCGCGCTGCTGAACTCGTCCCGCGCGCTGCTGCCTGGCGTCCCGACCTCGTGATCCACGAGGAGACCGAACTCGGCGGGGCGGTGGTTGCTGCCGTGACCGGCGCGCGGCACGTGGTGCACGGGCTCGGACTGATGCCGCCGGCGCGGATCTGGGAATCATTCGTACCGGCAATCGAGCAACTCGGCCAGCAATGGGACGTACCGGACATCGGCGAAGACTTGCGCGCGGCGACCTATCTGCACATCTGCCCGCCGGCTCTGCAACCGCCGGGCGATCCCGTGTGGAAGCATGTGCTGCCGCTTCGCCCGA
Organism: Burkholderiaceae bacterium; assembly: GCA_040510055.1. GTDB lineage: Bacteria > Pseudomonadota > Gammaproteobacteria > Burkholderiales > Burkholderiaceae_E > Lautropia. The sequence continues at coordinate 7,740 of JBEVJQ010000369.1, forward strand.
CCGCGGGCATTGCCAGCGCCGGCGAGCGGTTGCCCGATACCTTCGAGGCGCTGCCGCACGGGCAAACCGTCCACCTGACCCTGGGGACGGTATTCAATGGCGCGAACGACGTGCTTGCGACCGCGATCGCAGGCCTGCGCGAGCTTCCGGTCAATCTGCTCGTAACAGTCGGCCCCGATGTCGATCCGGCCCGCTACGGGCCGCAGCCCGGGCACGTGTTGATTGCGCGCTACCTGCCGCACACGCTGCTCCTTCCGCGCTGCCACCTCGTGGTCTCGCACGGCGGATCGGGAATCATGTTCGGCGCGCTGAGTCACGGGCTGCCGCAATTGATAATCCCGCAGGGCGCCGATCAATTCATGAACGCCGACGCGTGCCGGCAAAGCGGTGCCGGCCTGGTGCTGGCACCCGACGATGTCCGCGTGAACGCCGTCGCCGATGCGGCAAATCGACTGCTGACCGAAGCGGCGTTCACCGTGGCGGCTCAAGGCGTCCGATCGCAAATCATGGCGATGCCCGATGCCCGGCGCGTGCTCGACGAGCTGATGGCGAAGCAGGCAGCCTGAGCTACCCTCGCCCCGACGCCGTCGCCGCGAGCGCGCCGGCCCGCAGCCAGTCGACCAGGGTCCGGATGTCGTGGACCGGCAACCCGGTCGCCGCGCCCACGGCGGCGGCATACGGCGGCATGTTCGTGCATTCGAGGACGATCGCGCCGACCGATCCGCGATCGGCCGCGACCAGTGCGTTGGCCGCAGCAACGACATCGCGCTCGGCGGCGGCACGATCGAGCGCGACGCACGCGCCGTCGACGAAGACGCGATGGAAATGGCCCTCGGGATCGACGCCGGCAATCGGCGTATCGGCGGCCACGCCGGCGGCCGCGAGATGCGCCGCCGTCAGCGCCGTGCGGCTGGCTGTCACGATGCCGGCCCGTCGTCCCGGGGCCAGCATCGACTCGATCAGGCCGACCTGCAGCAACGCCGAGGTTGCGACCGGAACCGGCACTGCCGCCGCCAGTTCGCGCTGGAACAGCGCGAGGAAGCCACAACTGGTGGTCAAAGCGAGCACGCCGTCGGCGACCAGTTCACGGGCGGCGGCGATGAAGGCGGGCAGCAGGCCGCGCCCCCGGTCGAGGACGACCCGCGCGGCGCTTGCACCTTCGACGACTCGATAGCGCACCGGGTAGGCAAAGGTCGCGGAGTTGCCGATGTCGCCTACGATGCGCTCGAACGCGGTGTCGAGCATCAGGATCCCGACCGGTGCGCCCGACCGCGTCACGATCAGTCGAGCGTGACGCCCGTCGCCTTGACGATATCGGACCAGCGCGCGAGTTCCTTGCGCAGGTAGGCGCCATACGCGGCCGGCGTCGAACCGAGCGGCTCGGCGCCCTGCTGCGCGAGCTTGTCGAGCACCGCCGGGTGCTTCAGCGCCTTGTTCAGTTCAGCGGCGAGCCGGTCGACGATTGCCGTCGGCGTCTTCGCCGGCACCATGACGCCTTGCCACGCACCGGCCTCGAAATCGCCCATCCCGGCCTCGGACAAGGTCGGTGCATCGGGGAACAACGCAATCCGGCGGGCCGTGGTCACGGCCAGCACCTTCAGGCGCTTGTCCTTGACGTACGGCAGGATCGAATTGACGGTCTCGGTCATGAACTGGATCTGGCCGGCGACCAGGTCGGCGTCGGCCGGCGCACTGCCCTTGTACGGGACGTGCGTCGCCTCGATGCCGAAATGCCGGCAGAACTGGAACGCGGCGAGGTGCGTGACGTTGCCGGCACCGGCCGAGCCGTAGGCGAGCTTGCCGGGGTGGGCCCGGGCATGGGCGATGAACGACTTGACGTCGTCGGCCGGCACCGACGGGTTGATCACCAGCGCCAGCGGGACCACGGCGGTCAGCGTCACCGGTGCCAGGTCGCGCTCGACATCGTAGGCGAGCTTGCGGTAGAGCGACGGGCTCAGCGTGATCGACGACGTGTTGTACAGCACCGAATGGCCGTCGGGCGGCGCGTTGGCGACCTGGCCATTGCCGATGTTGCCGTTGGCTCCGGGTTTGTTTTCGACGACGATCGCCTGGCCGAGTTGCTCGCCGACCTGATGGGCGAGCACCCGCGCCACGAGATCCGTCGGTCCGCCGGGCGGAAACGGGACCACCATCGTGATCGGCCGCGCCGGCCACGCAGCGGCGGGGTTCTGCTGCCCATGGGCATGGCGGGCCACGGACGGGCCGAGCAACAGCGAAGCGCCGGCGGCGATCGATTGCAGCAGCCCGCGCCGTCGGACCGCAGCCATGACCTTGATCATTTCGATCGATCCCGAAGCAAGGCGATCCGATACCCCTTCATGGCAACGACGACCCCGTTCCCGTCAGCCGCCGGATCAATTGACCGGGCCGCCAGAGGCCAGAGCCGAGAAATCGTCCACGGGCTTGCGCGTGCCGGTGGCGCGATTGACGAAGATCGTCACCACCCACAGCACGAGGCCGATCGCGAGCAGGACGCCGGCAATCCGGTACTGCTCGACCGAGCGGCCGGTCCAAGGGCCGACGAGGAAGCCGCACGACACCGCCCCGAGGATGGGCAGGGGCGTCGGCGACCGGAAGTGCTTATGGCCGACCTTCTCCCGGCGCAGCACCAGGACAGCGATGTTAACCACGGTGAACACGCACAGCAGCAGCAGCGCAGTAGTGCCGCCCAGTTGCGGCACCCCGCCGACCAACAGGATCAGGCCGAACGCGAGCAGCGTCGTGAAGGCAATCGCGATGTATGGCGTGCGCCGCGTCCGGTGGACCGAGCCGAGCGAAGCGGGCAGCACCCCTAATTGGCTCATCCCGTAGACCAGGCGGCTGGCCCTCCACATGTTGATCAGCGCGCTGTTGGCGACGGCGAACATCGTGATGAAGCCGAAGATCCACAGCGGAAAATTCGGCGCCCCTGCCTGGACCACCTTGAGCAGCGGCGTCTCGCCTTCGCCGAGCTCCTCGGGCGAGACCAGCGTGATCGACGAGATCGAGACCAGGACGTAGACCACGCCGGTGATCACCAGGCCCGAGAGGAGCACCTTGGGGTAGATCCGGGTGGGGTCGCGACACTCCTCGGCCATGTTGACCGAGTCCTCGTAGCCGACCATGGCGAAGAACGCCAGCGTCGTGGCTGCGATCACCGGCCAGAACATCCCGCCATCGGCCGTCGTCTTGAACTGCGTGATTCGAGAGACGTCGCCATTGCCCTGGAAGATCGCCCACATCCCGATGCTGATGATGATCAGCAGCCCCGTCAGCTCGACGCACGTCAACACGACATTGGCCTTGACGCTCTCGCCGACGCCGCGGAAGTTGACGATCGCCACCAGCAGCATGAACCCGGCCGCGACCGCGGTCACGCTGGCGGCGGCGAGGTTGAGCCCGAACGCGTTCGAAAAGTTGGCGGCGAACGCCCGCGACGCGGTCGAGGCCGACGTGATCCCCGAGCACATCACCGCGAACGCCACGATGAAGGTGATCAGGTGGATGCCGAACGCGCGGTGAGTGTAGAGCGCCGCCCCGGCGGCCTTCGGATACTTGGTCACCAGTTCGAGATAGCTGAAGGCGGTGATGACGGCGACCACGAAGGCGACGAGGAACGGCAGCCAGACGACGCCGCCGACCTGCTTGGCGACCTGGCCGGTCAGCGCGTAGATGCCGGTACCGAGAATGTCACCGACGATGAACAGCAACAGCAACCAGGGCCCCATGACCCGATGGAGGGTGGGCTCGGCCGATCCTTGCGGAGGGGTCGCGGCGCCGGGGTTCGCTTCTGCCATCTTCGGTCTCCGATACAGTGCAGTGGGTGAACGTACTGGGCCTGTGGCGCTGCTGTCAACGAATGTTCGACGGTGATTGCCTCACGCAACGCCCCGAATTCGCCAGCCGAAGCCGTAGCTGCCCCCTCTAGCAGCGGCGATCACCGAAAGCGTGCGTTCAGTTCGCCACCGGGGGTCGCATCGGCAAAGCCGTCGAAACTGCCCTGCTGCAGCTGGGTCGCCGCGCGCAGGAATCCGCCCCAGGCCGCGCGCGCGAGCGCACCGCCGACGCTGATCCGACGCACGCCCAGGGCGGCGAGCGTGGCGACGTCGAACTCGCTGGTGGCGCCCACGAGCACGTTGACCGGCTTCGGCGCCACGGCCGCGACCACGGCCGCGATCTGCTCGCGCGCCCGGATTCCCGGCGCGTAGAGGCAATCGGCGCCGGCCTCGGCGTAGGCGCAGAGCCGGCGGATTGCCTCGTCGAGGTCCGGCCGGCCGTGCAGGAAGCCCTCGGCCCGGCCGACCAACAGCGTCTGACCGTCGCCGCGATCGATCGCGGCACGCGCGGCGCGGATCCGATCGACGGCCTCGGCGATCTCGAACAGCGGCCTGGCGGGATCGCCGGTCGCATCCTCGATCGAGAGGCCGGCGACGCCCGTTGCGACGGCGAGTTCGACGCTACCGGCCACGCCGTCGGCGTCGGTGGCGAAACCGTTCTCGAAGTCGGCATTGAGCGGAAGCGTGGTGGCTGCGACCAGCTCGCGCAGATGGGCGAGGACCTGCTCGCGGTCGACTGCGCCGTCGGCGCGCGCCCGCGACCAGGCCATTCCCGAACTGGTCGTCGCCAGAGCCTTGAAGCCCATCTGCTCGAGTGCCCGGGCGCTGCCGATGTCCCACGGATTCGG
>JBEVJQ010000370.1:0-5426 GCA_040510055.1 Burkholderiaceae bacterium
CAGCCCGATCGCCAGCACCATCGTCGACAGCCCCCCGCAGAGGAGCAGCAACAGCAGGTAGGCGATCCGCCGGCCCGGCGCAATCGCCATCATCGGGACGATCCCGCGGTGGATCAGGTACAGCGAGTAGAGCGCGCCGACGACGGCGACGATCCACAGGGCCGGCACGATCGCGGCCAGGTTACCGACCAGGGCCCCGGCCGAACCGAAGGCGACAAGCGCGAACGCGCGGTCGTACTGTTTGCGGCCGCCGAGTACCGGGGCCAGGACATTGGCGATCGCCGCGATGACGAAGCAGGCCACGAGCGACAGCACGAACCCGACCAGCGCGATCTGCAGGCTGCCGACAACCCCGGGGCGAACACGGACGCCGGCGAACGCGGTGCCGAACAACCACTGGCCGACGAAGGTCGCCACCGCCCCCAGGACAAGCAGCGGCAGCAGCCATGAACGAAGGGTCTCGCCGACCGGCGGAGGAGCGGCCGCCAATGCGGCCCAGGCCGCGCGCGGCTCGAACAGCATCCGTCTTGCGCGGTCGACCATTCCGCCTCGAAAGTCAGCGACGGCATCCATTCGGCCTCCGGCGAGCTGATGTGCGACCGAGCATACTGGCGGCCGAATGCGGCGACAATCAGCCCTGTCGACAAACGACAGGATATGGAGCATCCATGGCAGCAACCGACTCCCTCGTCACTGAACCACTCGCCGCCAAGCTCGATGCCGGCGTCATGACGTTGACCCTGAACCGGCCGGAAGTCCTCAATTCGATGAACGTCGCCCTGATGGGAGCCCTCGCCGATGCGCTGGCCGACGTCGAGACCCGGGCCATCGAAAGCCAGGTCCGGGCACTGGTCATCACCGGTGCCGGCCGGGCGTTCTGCGCCGGAGCCGACCTGGGATCTACCCTCGCACCGACGGGCGATCCGCCCGACCTCGGCAGGCTGCTGCGCTCGAGTTTCAATCCGGTGATCGAACGGATCCGCTCGTTGCCGCTGCCGGTGATCGCAGCCGTCAACGGCGTGGCCGCCGGAGCCGGCATGAGTCTCGCGCTGGCGGCCGACATCGTGCTGGCCGCCGAGTCGGCCAAGTTCAGCCAGGTGTTCGCGCGGATCGGCGTGATCCCCGATGCCGGGTCGACCTGGTTCCTGCCACGGCTCGTCGGCGACGTCCGGGCGCGAGCGCTCGTCATGCTGACCGATGCCATCGGCGCGGCCGATGCCAAGGCCATGGGGATGATCTGGGACGTCGTCCCCGACGCCGAATTGGCCGCGCGCGCCAACAGCCTGGCCGCACGGCTGGCGACGCAGCCGACCCGCGCGTTCGCGCTGGCCAAGCAGGCGCTGAATGCGAGCAGTACGCACACGCTGGCCGAACAGCTCGAACTCGAGGCCACGCTGCAGCACGAGGCCGGCCTGACGGCGGACTTCCACGAAGGCGTGTCGGCGTTCCTCGCCAAACGCCCGGCACGGTTCTCCGGCCGTTGACCAGCGACCGCCGGTTCGCTTTCGTCGACCTCGAGACCACGGGCGGCAACACCGCGACTGATCGGATCACTGAGATCGGGATCGTGCGGATGACCGATGGCGAGGTGGTCGACGAGTGGTCGACCCTTGTCAACCCGGGGGTGCCGATCCCGCCGGAGATCCAGGCTCTGACCGGGATCACCAACGCCATGGTCCGCGAGGCGCCGCCGTTCGCGGCCTTGGTCGAAGCCGTGGCCGCGCGGCTCGACGGCTGGACTTTCGTCGCACACAGCGCCCGGTTCGACTACGGATTCCTCAAGAGCGAGTTCCGTCGCCTCGGCCGACGGTTTCTCGCCGATGTCCTGTGCACCGTTCGCCTCTCGCGACGACTCGATCCGGGCCACGCGCGCCACGGACTCGATGCGGTCATGGCCCGTCACGGCCTGCCTCCGATCGATCGCCATCGGGCGCTCGGAGACGCGCGGCTGATCGCGCAGTTCTACGCCCTGATGCGGCGCACCCGGCCGGCGGACGAGCTGGAGGGCGCGATCGCTCACCTGCTCAAGCGCCCCGCCCTGCCACCGCACGTACCCGAGGAGCGACTGCTGCAGGTGCCGGACGAGCCCGGCGTCTATGTGTTCCGTGGGATCAACGGCATCCCGATCTACGTTGGCAAGGCGCGGAACCTGCGCGAGCGCGTCTTCGCCCACTTCTATGCCGACAGCCGCGATGCCAATGATGCCCGGCTCACGGCCGAGATCCGCGACGTCGAGGTCGAGGAGACAGCGGGCGAGTTCTCCGCCCTGGTTCGCGAGATCGAACTGATCCGCAGCTGCGCACCGCTCTACAACGTCGCGCTGCGCCGCCGCGAGGGCGCCTGTTTCATCGAGGTCGACGACGTCATCGAAGTCCCTGGGGGCTGGCGGATCCGGCCGCTCGCCAACCTGGATCCGCGGCGCCCGGAGCGACTTCACGGCCCATTCGGCTCGCGCCAGGGCGCGCGGGCGGCGCTGGCGGCACTGGGACGCGAGCATCGGCTCTGCGATCGGGCGCTCGGCCTGTGGACCGCGGATCGCGCCTGCTTCTCGCGCCAGATCGGTCGCTGCCTGGGCCTGTGCTGCGGCGAGGAATCGGCCGCCGACCATCAACGGCGGCTGCGCGCGGCGCTGGCGCCGTTAGCCTTCGCACGCTGGCCGTTCGATGGCCGCGCCGAGTTGATCGAGTCCGATCCGGCACGCGGCCGCTGGCAACGACTGCTGTTCGACCACTGGTGCATCGTCGATCCGGCAACCGGCGAAGCGGGACCGTTCGACCTCGAGATCTACAAGCTGCTCAGGCGCACGCTGGCCCGGCGCCCCGAGGCGTTCTCGGGCCGGCGATCGACCGCCGGGCCGCGCTCGCTTGCCGCCGCGGCAGCCGCCGTCAGCCCTTCGGCGCCGGCAGTCCCATCGATCGCGTGATCAGTTCCTTCATGATCTCGTTGGTGCCGCCGTAAATCCGCTGGACACGCGCATCGGCATAGGCACGGGCGATCGGGTACTCCCACATGAAACCGTAACCGCCGTGCAGTTGAAGGCAGGCGTCGATCACCTTGCACTGCAGATCGGTGCACCAGTACTTGGCCATCGATGCCGTCGCGCTGTCGAGCTGGCCGGCGAGCAGCAAGCCGAGGCAATGGTCGACGAACACACGGCCGATCCGCGTCTCGGTCTGGAGTTCGGCGAGCGTGAAGCGCGTGGTCTGGTACTGTCCAACGGCCTGGCCGAATACCTTGCGCTCGCGCACGTAAGCCACCGTCTGGTCGATGGCCGCTTGCGCCGACTCGATCGCCGAGACCGCGATCTGCAGCCGTTCCCAAGGCAACTCCTGCATCAGGCAGGCAAAGCCTTCGCCTTCGTTGCCCAGCAGGAAGTCGGCCGGGACGAACACGTCCTCGAAGAACAATTCCGACGTGTCCTGAGCCTTCAGCCCGAGCTTCTTCAGCCGCTTGCCCTTGTTGAAGCCGGGCATCCCGGCTTCGACCACGAACAGGCTGATCCCCTTGGCGCCTTTCGACGGGTCGGTGCGAGCGACGACGATCACGAGGTCGGCATGCCAGCCATTGGTGATGAACGTCTTGGATCCGTTCAGCCGCCACCCCGCCTCGTCACCTGAGCCATCCGCATCCCCGCCATCCCTGCGATTCCCACCCTCGGCGGGCCGGCCGCCCGATCGGCCGGTGGTACGGACCGCAGTCGTACGGATGCCCTGCAGGTCCGACCCGGCCGCCGGTTCGGTCATTGCGATCGCCCCGATCAGTTCGCCGGTCGCCATCCGGGGAAGCCAACGCCGCTTCTGCGCTTCGGTCCCATAGCGGAGGATGTAGGGAGCGACGATCTCCGAATGCAGTCCGAAACCGAGACCGGTCGCATTGACCCGGGCGATTTCCTCCATGACCACCACCGAGTAGAGCCGGTCGGCACCGGCGCCGCCGTAGACCTCGGGCAGCGACGAACACAGCATTCCCTGAGCGCCGGCGCGGGTCCAGACATCGCGATCGACGTAGCCCTGCTCCTCCCAGTGTTCATGACGAGGTACCACTTCGGCGGCGAGGAACCGCCGGACCGATTCGCGGAACCGCTCATGGTCGTCGGTGAACAGCGGGCGCGGCGGCATCGGCTCCTCCATTGCGGCGACGAATCTTCGGTCGCCGATGGGGAATTGTCGCGCTGTCGCCGTAGCCCGTATGCGCCTTCGGCGAAGGGCGCGACCTATTGGTCCGTCCGGTTGCCTGGCCGCCGCTTGTTCAGGTCAAAGCGCCAGCCCGGGGCTGACTGGCCATTCCCCCCGGTGAGTCCGGACTTGGCTCCGCATCGGCCCCGTCGTGCGCCCCGCTTCTGGCGAGCGGAACCAACAGCGCGAACCGGGACCCCCGACCGTAGCGCGATCGCAGCGTCACCCGGTGATTCGGCAGGTTGTCCACCGTCTGCCGGACGAAATAGAGACCGAGGCCGAGCCCCTGGCGGTCACGCCTGACACCCGATCCGGCTTGATAGAACGGCTGCCAGGAATGCTGGCACTCGTCCGGCGTCATTCCGATACCGTTGTCGCTGACCGTAATCAGACAATCGCGGGCACGACGCACGGCGCGGATCACGACGCCTCGAATCGGGGGCTTGCCGTCCGCGTCCGGCTGTGCGGGAACCTTCGCGTACTTCACCGCGTTGCCGACGAGATTCAGCAGCACTCTGAACAGGGCCTCGCGGTCGGTATGGAGCACCAGTCCCGGATCGCTCACCTTCAGCTTGATCACCAGACCGCGATCCTGACAATCGTCTTCGAAGACCCAGGCCACACGCTCGAGGAGCGACAACGCCGGCTCCGCGGCCAAGCGGCCGTCCCGAGCCAGATCCTCGCGCGTTGCGTACAGGAGCTGATCGACGGTGAGGCTCAGCATCTCGAGCCCTCGCGCGACGTCCTCCGCCTGCTGCGTACCGCCGACCAGGTCCCCTGCCGCCAGCCGGTCGCGGAGAAAACCGCTGTGCAGCGCGGCCGCCCTCAACGGCTGGCGGAGGTCGTGTCCGATCGCTGCGAGCAGCCGGTTCTTGTCCTCGATCGCCTGCTCCGCCGCCGCCGTTCGAGCCTCGAGCTCGGCGGCGTGAGAGGCCGTGAGCCGCCGTTGTCTGAGGAGTTCTTGTTCGCGGCGCTCGATGGCTCGGGCCATTATGTAGCCAAGTACGTTGACAAGAAAGAAGTAGACCACTGTCTTCGGTGCGGAGTTCACAGGGAAGGAGAGCCTTACCCCCAGCAAGAAAGTCAGTGTCGCCGTACAGACGCCGAGGCCAAAAAGCACCGGTGTTGGCAGACGGATGAATACGAAGAGCGCAACTAGAGTAACGACAATAGTGGGACCCGCTGACCGCCCTTGATCCAGCGAAATAAATGGAATCGTGGCAGAAATACTGAACAAGACGAGAACTATTA
>JBEVJQ010000371.1:0-6494 GCA_040510055.1 Burkholderiaceae bacterium
TGCCGCCGCCGGTGGACGTCGCGCTCGACAGTACGTTCGCGCTGGCCGATTCGCGCAAGGCGCACGAGCGAGCGGCCCGGGGGACTATCCGAGGCACGATCGTGCTGACGGTGCGCTGAGCCGGCGGCGCCGCCGCGCGCGGATCATCGCGCATCCGGTGCCTGGGCTTCGGTTGATGGCGCCGTCATCAATCTCCCCGCCCTGGCGGCCATCCGCGCGACCGCAGCGTCGAGCGCCGCGATGAAGTCGAGCAGGTAGCGCGATGGCGCTGGCCCGTCGGCGACGAGCAACCGGCCGCGGATCGGAAGCTCTGGCCGCAACGGGACCATCTCGAGCCCGGCCGCCGGATCGCCCGTCAGGAAGCCGGTGCCGTCGAGCAGCGCGACGCCAGCGCCGCGAGCGACGAGGGCGCAGGCGATCCGCGACTGGTTGACGGTGATCGCCCGCCGCAACGGGACGTTCATCGCCGCGAACGTCTGCGCGACCAGCGAGCCGAGCGGCAGTGTCGACGCGAGGACTATGACCGGCTCGTCCTTCAGGTCGCGGATCGACAGCGACCGGCGCGTCGCGAATCGATGGCCCTTCGGCACGACGCAGCCGATCCGCGTCGCGCACAAGTCGCGCGAGACGACGCCGCCCGCCACGCTCGGCCCGATGATCAGTCCGATGTCGGCGCGGTTGCCGGCAACGAGGTCGGCCGCGTCGACGGCGGTGGTCGATCGGACTGACAGGGAGACCGCCGGATGACGCCGGCGGAAGTGCGCGATCGCATCGGGCACGACCGTATCGGCGAACGCGGCGATCGCAGCGATCCGGACGCTACCCGCGTGGCCCAGCTTCAGGTCGCTCGCGCGTTGCTCGACGGCTTCGAGCGCGGCGAACGCCTCGACGACCTGCGGGTAGAACGCAAGCGCCTCCGCGGTCGCGAACAGGCGCTTGCGATGCCGGCGGAACAACGCGAAGCCCAGACGGGTCTCGATGCCCTGCAGCATCCGGCTGACGGCCGGCTGGGTGACATGCAGGTCGGCGGCCGCCGCGGTGACCGACCCGAGTTCGAGCACCCGGCGGAACGCCGTCATCTCGCGCAGCGAGAGGTTCATGATCCTGACGCATGAAGTCGTGAGCAGAAGGTATTGGATCACATGAGTCCTGGTGGGGCATGATCCGGGGACGCGCTGCCGGCCCCACGGCGACGGACCCGACCCATGAAGACGATGACCCGTACCACCACCGCCGAGAACGATTCCGCATCGAGTGCGGCCCCGCGCCCCGAGCCGCTGCGCCGCGGCGACGACCCCCGCGCCGACGACCCCCGCGCCGACGACCCCCGCATCGTGGCGATCATCGGCCACCACGTCGGATTCGCGACGGACCCGGTGATCGGCAACGCCCGGACGTTCATCCGGCAGCGCGACTTCCTGCTGATCGAGATCGTCTCGGACACGGGTGAACGGGGCTGGGGCGAGGTGTTCGCGTCGCCGCATGCGGCCGCAGCGCTGATCCGGTCGCGATTCGGGCGGATGGTCCTCGGCCGCTCGCCGTTCGAGCGGCGGACGATCTTCGAGGCGCTGCACGCGACCGTCGGTTACGACCGTCGCGGGCCGGCGATGATGGCCATCTCGGCGATCGACATGGCGCTGCATGACCTGGCAGCGCGCGAGCTCGGGACGAGCGTCGCGTCGCTGCTCGGCGGACGGGTCCGCGACGCGGTGTTCGCCTACGCCAGCGCGCCGTTCATCGCCGAGGGCGATCGGCCCTACGCGCACTACGAACGCGAGACTGACCGATGCCTGGCACGCGGTTTCCGGGCGCTGAAGCCGCGTGCCGGTTTCGATCCGCGTGCAGACGGCGCGATGGCGATGGCCCTGCGGCGCCAGATCGGCCCCGACGTCGGACTGATGGTCGACATCAACCAGGGCTACACCGCGCGGGCCGCGATCGATTCGGCGAACCGGATGGCCGATGCCGGACTGCTCTGGATCGAGGAGCCGGTGCTGCCGGAGGACTTCGCCGGCTATGCCGCTATCGCGCAGGCGGTGCCGACGGCGATCGCCGGTGGCGAGGCGCTCGGCAGCCTCGCGGCCTTCCGCGACGCCTTCACCGCGGGGGCGCTGGCCGTGGTCCAGCCGGACCTGTCGGTCTGCGGCGGCTACTCCGGCTTTCTCCGGGTGGCCGCACTCGCCTCGGCCTGGGACCTGCCGGTGATGCCACACGTGTTCGGCACGATCGTCGGCCAGCGTGCCGCACTGCAGGCGGCGTCGCTGCTGCCTGCGCGTCGCGGCGGCGGCCCGGCGCCGTATCCCTATCTCGAGATCGACGCGACGGAGAACCCGTTGATCGCGATCGGCGGGCCGCTCGCCGTCGGATCGGATGGCACGGTCGCCGTCGACACCGGGCCGGGCACCGGGCTCGATCTCGACGGCGACGCGCTCGCCCCATGGCGCGACGACGGTTGGCGACTGCCGGCATGAAGCCGCCTGGCTCGCGCGCACGCCTGCACCCGAACCCGCACCTGCACCCGAACCCGAACCCGAACCCGTACGGACACCCCCGATGACGATCACCCGCCGAAGCCTGCTCCAGGGCATCGCTGCCACCGCCGGCCTGCGTGCGGCTGCGACCGGCATCGCCTCGACACCGTCGGTTGCTGCCATAGCCGCCGCCGTCGCTGCCGCCACCCCGGTCGCCAGCGTCCGCGCGGCCGACTGGCCCGAGCGCCCGGTCGCGATCGTCGTGCCGTTCCCGCCAGGCGGCAGCAACGACGTGCTCGGCCGGTTGTTCGCCCAGCACCTGACGGAGCGGCTCGGCCAACCGTTCGTCGTCGAGAACCGGCCCGGCGCGAACGGCAACATCGGCGCGACGCTAGTCGCGCGCGCGAAGCCGGACGGCTACCAGCTGCTGCTGTCGGGCAACGGCCAGAACGCGATGAATCACGGGCTGTTCCGGCAGATGCCGTACGACTCGCGTCGCGACTTCACCCACGTCATCCAGCTGGCGTCGGTCCCGAACGCGCTCGCCGTCGGGAGCGACCACCCCGCAAAGTCGTTCGCGCAGTTCCTCGAGATGGCGCGCAAGGGGCCGCAGTCGACTTTCGCGAGTCCGGGCAACGGCTCCTCCGGTCACCTCGCGATGGCGATGCTGATGGTCACGGCCGGCATCGCGCTTACGCACATACCGTACAAGGGCGCGACGCCAGCCGTCACCGACGTCGTCGGTGGCCAGGTGCCGATCATCATGGTCAACGTCGACGTGATCAAGCCGCACGTCGACAGCGGCCGGCTGCGCGTGCTGGCCGTGACGGGCGCCGAACGCAGCCCGCTCTATCCGGATGCGCCTACGGTGGCCGAATCCGGCTTCCCCGGGTTCTCAGCGACGGGCTGGCTCGGATTGTCGGGACCGGCCGGAATGGAGCCGGGCATCGTGGCCCGGCTGCACGACACGCTCGCCCGGATCCTCGAGGAGCCGGCGGTCCGGGAGCGGGCGAAGGCCGGCGGCTACGAACTGGTCGGCGGCAGCGCCGAGCGCTACCGCGCGTTCATCGCGTCGGAGATCGACAAGTGGACGCGCGTCGCGAAGGAAACCGGCGCAACGCTGGACTGACGGCTCGGCCACGGGCTGCACGGTGCGGATCGAATTGCCCTGGTCCGCGTCCGCTGCTGCTCACCCCTGAGCCCGGAACGCCTCCGCGATCGTAGGCGGCGCATGGGGCCGCGCATACATCCCCTTCAGGTACGCGCGAAGCCTCGGCGCCTCGCCCAGCATGCCCGCTTCGTTCGCCCAGTCGAGGGTATACGCGGCATTGAAGTCCGCGACGCTGAGTCGGTCGCCGACGACGAACTCGCGGCCGTCCATGTGCCGCTCGAGCACGGCGACCATTTCCTTGCACTCCCGGGTCGCCGTCTCGATATCCCGCGCCGACCGACGTTCCTCCGGATAGAGCATCGTGTTGCGAGCGATGCGCCAGAGGGGCTGCTCGATCTCCGTCACGAGGAAGAAGGTCCATCGGTAGAACTCGGCCCGTTCCTCGATCCTGTCGGGGATCAGCCCGGCCTCCGGATGTTTTTCGGCAAGGTACAGTTGGATGGCGGCCGATTCGGTGAGTACGAGATCGCCGTCGACCAGGATCGGGACCTTGCCGGCCGGGTTCAAAGCCAGGACCCGGTCCTGTCGCGCGTCACCGTTCAGGATGTCGACGGGGTGCATCTCGTACTCGAGACCCAGTTCCTCGAGCAGCCAGATTACGCGCAGCGCGCGCGTCGGAGGGGTGCCGTAGAGCTTCAGCATGTCGAATGTCCTGTAATGGTGCCTCCTCCTCGTCTGCAAAGGCAAGCCCATGGCGGCCAGCGACGGCTCTATGACGCGCGCGCCCTCGTTGATCCTGACCCTGGCCCCGGGCACGTTCGTTCGCGACGCTCGACGCGCTGCGGGCGCCACTTCCCGCCCGAGCGCAACCCGGTGCCGATCATCTCACTCCACCTTCACCTTCGCCCGCTGCACCACCACGCGCCAAGTCTCCACTTCCTTCGACACGTACGCCCCGAACGTCTCCGGCGATCCGCTGCCGACGATCGCGCCATCGGCCGCGAAGCGGTTCCTCGTCTCGGGCTCGGCCAGGACCCCGGCCACGGCGTCCGCGATCACCGCCATGACCTCGCGCGGGGTGCCGGCAGGCGCGAACAGGCCATTCCAGGCCGTCGCCTCATAGCCCGCCATCCCCGGTGATTCGGCAATAGTCGGCAGCTCGGGGGCCGACGGCGCACGAACGTTGCTGGTCACCGCGATCGCCTTGAGTCGGCCGGCCTTCACTTGCGGCATGGCTGAAAGCATCGTGTCGAACATCAGCGCGAGCTGACCTCCGGCAAGATCGGTCAGCGCCGGCGCGCTGCCCTTGTACGGTACGTGGGTCATCGGTGCGCCGGCCATCGTTGCGAACATCTCGGCGGCGAGGTGCGTCGACTGGCCATTGCCCGACGAGGCATATGGCAACGAGCCGCCCTTCGCTTTCGCCATCGCGACGACGTCGGCGACGGTGGCCGCCTGCGACGACGCCGGGACGACCAGCACCAGCGGGATCTGCGTCAGCAGCGCCACCGGGGCCAGGTCCTTGCCGATGTCGTAGTTCAAGTTCGTGAACAGCGACCGGTTGATCGCGTGCGCGGTCGTGCCGATCAGCAGCGTGTAGCCATCGGCCGGCGCCTTCGCCACGACCTCGGCGCCGATGTTGGCGCCGGCGCCGGCACGGTTCTCGACGACGAACTTCCTGCTTGAGCCGCTCGCCCAGTTGCTGCCCGACGAGGCGCGCGACGATGTCGGTCGGCCCGCCCGGGGGGTACGGCACGACGAGCTTGACCGGCTTCGTCGGCCATGCGCCTTGCGCTCGCAACGTGGGGGTCGCGAGCAGGCCGGCCGCCATCCCGGCCCACGCCCCTGCCCACGATCTGCCCAACCACCCGGCCAACGTCCCGGCCCTCATGGCGCCGAGCCCGAGTGCGCCGGCGAACGTCCTGCGTTCCTGGTTCATCGGGTCTCCTCGCTTGCAGTCGTTCATAGCGTCGGTTGCTCCTGTGCTCGAGGCGTCGCTCGCTCAGAGCGCGATCTCGCGCCAGACGGCGGCGTCGACCGCGACGCAGCCCTCGCCGCGGGCTCCCACGATCACCGGGTTGACGTCGACCGCCGTCACGCCCGTCGAGCGGTCCGTGACCAGCGCACCCACGGCCGCGGCGGCGCGGCAGAACGCCGCCACGTCCATCGGCGGATCGCCGCGCACACCGTCGAGCAACGGTGCGATCCGAAGTCGCCGCAGCGCGCGCTCGATTCGCGCGGGGGTGAACGGCGCGAGCACCGTCGCGACGTCGGGCATCACCTCCACGTACTTGCCGCCGTCGCCGACGACGAGTACCGGCCCGAAGGTCGGATCGACATGAGCCCCGACCATCAGCTCGCGCAAGCCGCGAACCATCTGCGCGACGATCACGCCGTCGAGGGCGGCGCGCGCGCGAGCGGCCGTCTCGACGATGTCGCGGTAGGCCGCCTCGACTCGTTCGGCGGAGTCGAGCCCGATCCGCACGATGCCGAGCTCGGACTTGTGCGCGACGTGGGCCGAGCAGCCCTTGACGACGACCCTGGCGTCGCCGTGCCCTGGTGCGCCCGGCGGGACGTGCGCGCACACCGCGTCCAATGCCTCGCGCGCCTCGGCCCCGCTCTTGCAGACGCGATGGGGCACCACCGGCACGCCGCGCTCGGCCAGCACGCGCAGGCTGCTCGCTTCGTCGAGCATCCGGACCCCCGCCGGCGCTGCGCGTCGCTCCGGCCGCGGCGCGTCCTCGATCCGCGCCCTCTGCGCCCGTTCGGCGTGCGCCAGGAACTGGCCGAGCGCGCGAATCGCCTCGCTCTCGGTGGGGAACGTGATGACGCCGTGCGCCTCGAAGCGCTCGGCGACGCTGCGTTGCGGTGCCGCCGCCACCAGTGGCTTGCCGGTGTCGGCCTCGAAGCGT
>JBEVJQ010000372.1:0-6590 GCA_040510055.1 Burkholderiaceae bacterium
GACGCGTCCGAGCGATGGCCGCAGGCCATGAACCCCGCAGGCATAGGCGGGATAGCGGATCGAGCCGGCAATGTCGGTGCCATGGCCGATCGCGCCGATGCCACTGGCGACCGCCGCGCCGGCGCCTCCCGACGATCCGCCGGGCGTGATTGCCCGGTCGCGGGGATTCCAGGTCCGGCCGTGAAGCCGGTTATCGGTGAACCAGCGATACGAGAACGCCGGCGTGTTGGTCCGTCCGATGACGACGGCGCCCGCCCGCTGGAGCGAATCGACCACCGGGCTGTTGGTGAGCGCGATCTTGTCGGCCAGCGACCTGGCGCCGTTGTCGCTGGCGAAGCCGGCCTGGTCGACATTGACCTTGATGGTGACCGGCACGCCGGCCAGCACGCCCGGGTCACGGCCGGCGGCGATCAACTGGTCGACGCGATCGGCCTGGCTCATCGCGTCGGCCGCCCGATGATGGACGACGGCATTGATCCGGGGATTGGCCGCGTTCAGTCGCGCCAATGCGTCGAGCGTGACCTCGCGTGCCGAACACTCGCGACGGCGAACGTGGGTCGCGATCGCCGTCGCGGACAAACGCCAGAAGCCGCTCATCGCTTCGATCTCGAGATGTCATCGGCGATACCGGCACCGCCGGCATCGACACGGACAGAATCACCTGCGGCCGGATTCGACCGCGTTGTCGGGATCCATCTACACGGACCGATCGTAGCCGATCACCTGTGCGTTGGCAGGGCTCTCGCCGCGATCAGGTCGCGGCCGCGGGGTGTGAATCGGGTGTCAGCCCGACACGATGGCGCGCAATCGCCTCGCGGACGAATGGCGACAATGCCTCTGCCCCAGGGGCAGGCACCGGTCCGCTGTCGATATGCGCCAGCAGCGAGCGGCGCATTCGCGGTTCCCAGTATCGGCGCAGATGCTCGGCCACGCCATCCAGCCCCTCGTCGCGATCGGGCTGCGCCTCGAAGAACGCACCAATCCGATTGGCCATGTGGATCAAGGTATCGATTTCCATGCGCGTCCTTGCCGATTCGGTCGCCGGGCAGCGCGATTGTAAGGGCATGTCGCGCCGAATCCGGCAGTAGGGGCGCTATATTGCGGCCGCAGACCGGACCTACCGGGGTTGCACCAGCCTGTCCGACTGCGTTCTCCCCGGCGTGCCCCAGGTCCTGGCACGCGCCGCGCAAATCGTGGCAACCCGCCGGGATTGCGCATCGGCCTTCGAGTACCGCATGAACCTACATCAGCTCCGGATCGTCCGTGAAACAGCGCGGCGCAAATTCAACTTGACCGAGGTCGCGGCGGCACTGTACCTCGCGCAATCCGGCGTCAGCAAGCACATCAAGGAACTGGAAGACGAACTGGGGGTCGAACTGTTTGTCCGCCGCGGCAAGCGACTGCTGGGACTGACCGAACCGGGCAAGGAACTGCTGGTCGTGGCCGAGCGGATGCTTCACGACGCGCAGAATATCCGCCAACTGGCCGACCAGTTCTCCCAGAAGGACGCAGGCCGTCTCGATATCGCCACGACGCATACCCAGGCACGCTATGCGCTGCCCGAGGTCGTCAGGCGGTTCCGCAGCGAATTCCCCAAGGTGCATCTCGCGCTTCAGCAGGCCAGCCCGCGCGAGATCGTGCGGATGCTCAACGAAGGCGAAGCCGACATCGGGATCGCCACCGAATCGGTGGCGCGCGAGTCGACCCTGGTGGCGTTTCCGTTCCATCACTGGCGCCATGCCGCCGTCGTCCCGAAAGGTCATCCGCTGACGCGCCTCGACCACGTGACCCTGGCCGATCTCGCCGAGCACCCGTTGATCACCTATCAGCCCGAGTACACCGGGCGCACGAAGATCGACGCCGCGTTCGCCCGCGAAGGCCTGGCACCCGACATCGTGATGTCGGCCGTCGATGCCGACGTGATCAAGACCTACGTCGAACTCGGGCTCGGCGTCGGCATCGTCGCCGCGCTCGCCGTTGCGCCTGGCCGCGCGAGCGATCTGGTCGTGCTCCCCGTCGGCGACCTGTTCGAGCTGAACACCACCTGGATCGCGGTCCGCCGCGGCCACTATCTGCGCGGCTTCGGCTACCGGTTCATCGAACTGTGCTCGGCCGAGTTGACCGAGGACACCGTGCGCCGCTCATTGAACCCCGAGCGCGATCCGTCGCTGCCCTGACTTGACCTCGCCCTGCCCGGTCGTGCCTGGCCCAGCCCCCCGCTTGATCGTGCCCTTGCCCTGGGCTGGTCGCAACCCTGGCCCAATTGTTGCCTTGGGCCCAGTCCTTGTGCTGATTACTGCCCTGGCCCAGTCCTTGCGCTGATCACTGCCCTGGCCGAGCCCCTTGCCGCCCGGCAGGGAACCGCTCGACGCCCGGCTGCGCCGGGACGCACCGGTTGCCGCGATTTGCTTTTCACTTTTTCTCGGTTCACGGACGGAGGATTCGCGCCTATCTTCTGCTGCCCTGCAGCACTCTCCTCGGATCCTCCATGCACAGCCTCTATTCCCGCCGACGCGCGCATGCCGCGCTGGCGGCGCTCGCGCTCGTCATCGGCCTGTCGGCATCCGGCGCCACGAGTGCCCAGACGCGATTGACCAATGTTTCCTACGATCCGACGCGCGAACTCTACGCCCAGTTCAACAAGGCGTTCGCCCAGCACCAGAAGGAGCGGACCGGCCAGGTGATGACGATCCGCAATTCGCACGGCGGATCGGGCAAGCAGGCGCGGTCGGTCATCGACGGCCTCGAAGCCGACGTGGTGACGCTCGCCCTGGCATACGACATCGACGCGATTGCCGCGGCCGGCCTCATCGCAGCCGACTGGCAGCAACGCCTGCCGAACAACGCGTCGCCGTACACCTCGACCATCGTGTTCCTCGTGCGCAAGGGCAACCCGAAAGCGATCAAGGATTGGTCCGACCTTGCGCGCAGCGATGTCGACGTGATCACGCCGAATCCGAAGACATCGGGCGGCGCGCGTTGGAACTACCTCGCGGCCTGGGCCTACGCACAGCGCCAGCCGGGCGGCGATGAGACCCGGGCACGCGACTTCGTCAAGGCGGTCTTCAGCCGCGTCAAGGTGCTCGACTCCGGTGCCCGCGGCTCGACCACGACCTTCGTCGAGCGCGGCATCGGCGACGTCCTGATCGCCTGGGAGAACGAAGCCGTCCTTGCGATGAATGAGCTGGGTCCGGACAAGGTCCAGATCGTGACGCCGTCGCTGTCGATCCTGGCCGAGCCGCCGGTCGCCGTCGTCGACAAGGTGGTCGACAAGCGCGGGACGAGAGCCGCGGCCGAGGCCTACCTCCAGTTCCTCTACGCCCCCGAAGGACAGGAGATCGCCGCACGCAACTACTTCCGGCCGACCGACAAGACGGTTGCCGCGCGCCATGCCGAGCAGTTCACACCCGTGCGACTGGTGACGATCGACGAGGCCTTCGGCGGCTGGACCCGGGCGCAGAAGACCCACTTCGCCGACGGCGGCATCTTCGACCAGATCTCCACCAATCGCTGATGCTGACACCATCGACCGCGGCCGCCTCGAACCGGAGCCGCCGCTGACCACCGACAGCGGCCGCCTCGAACCGGAGCCGCCGCTGACCACGGACCAACGGTCCCTGGCCGCCGCGCCGCGGCGCACGCCCCGCCTTGCGCGCGCCGGCGTGTTGCCGGGGTTCGGCCTCGGCATGGGCTACGCCACGCTCTATCTGAGTCTGCTGGTCCTGCTGCCGCTGTCGGCGCTGGTGTTCAAGACCGCGACGATGGCGTGGCCGCAGTTCGTCGAAGCGGCATTCTCGCCGCGGGTTCTCGCAGCCTATCGGTTGACGTTCGGCGCGGCGCTCGCCGCTGCCCTGGTGAACGGGCTGTTCGGCCTGATCATCGCCTGGGTACTGGTCCGCTACCGGTTTCCCGGCCGGCGCCTGCTCGATGCCTTGATCGACCTGCCGTTCTCGTTGCCGACGGCAGTGGCCGGGATCGCGTTGACGGCACTCTATGCGCCGAACGGGACATTGGGCCGGTTGCTCGAGCCGCTCGGCATCAAGGTGGCGTTCACGCCCCTGGGCGTGGCGGTGGCGCTGGTGTTCATCGGCCTGCCGTTCGTCACCCGGACCGTGCAGCCGGTGCTCGAAGTGGGCGAGCGCGAACTCGAGGAAGCCGCGGCCACGCTCGGCGCGAGCCGCTGGCAGACATTCACGCGCGTGATCTTCCCGACATTGGCGCCGGCACTGCTGACCGGCGTGGCGCTCGCCTTCGCGCGCGGTGTCGGCGAATACGGATCGGTGATCTTCATCGCCGGGAACATGCCGATGATCTCGGAGATCGCGCCGCTGCTGATCATCACCAAGCTCGAGCAGTACGACTACGCCGGCGCAACGGCGATCGCGACCGTGATGCTGGCGGTTTCGTTCCTGATGCTGCTGACGATCAACGCGCTCCAGGGGTGGCGCGCGCGCCGCGAGGGCTCCCGGGGCGAGGCTGCGACCGGACCGATCGCAGGCGAGGCAATCGACGCCGGCGGTGCGATTGGCCGGGACGACTCCGTCGGTCCC
The DNA here is from genome assembly GCA_040510055.1 of Burkholderiaceae bacterium. GTDB lineage: Bacteria > Pseudomonadota > Gammaproteobacteria > Burkholderiales > Burkholderiaceae_E > Lautropia. The sequence goes on from JBEVJQ010000372.1 coordinate 4,551, forward strand.
AGCGGCGGCGCCCGCACCGCGGGCCGAACGGTGGGCCGCGGCACGGCCACGGGCCACGGCCGGCCATTGCCGCCGCTGGCAGCGGGCGATCTGCGCCCGGCCGAGCCATGAAGCAGCGCCTGTCCAAGCCATGAACGAGCGCAGAACATCGGAAATCGTCGATCACGACGACGCGCCACCGCGTGTCCGTACCCTCGACGATCCGCCGGCGCTGCGCCTGGCGCTGATCGGGACCGCGGTCGGCTTCCTGGTGCTGTTCCTGGTGATGCCGCTGGTCATCGTCTTCCAGGAAGCGCTGCGCAAGGGCTACGAGGCATGGCTCGCGGCGCTGGTCGATCCCGATGCGCTGGCGGCGGTCGGGCTGACGCTGCTGGTGGCCGGGATCGCAGTGCCGCTGAACCTGGTGTTCGGCGTGGCCGCCGCCTGGGCGATCACGCGGTTCGAGTTCCGCGGCAAGCAGGCGCTGATCACCCTCATCGACCTGCCGTTCTCGGTGTCGCCCGTGGTCGCCGGCCTCGTGTTCGTGCTGCTGTTCGGCCGCAGCGGCTGGTTCGGGCCGTGGCTCGCCGAGCACGACCTGAAGATCATCTTCGCGGTCCCCGGCATCGTGCTGGCCACCGTGTTCATCACCCTGCCGTTCGTGGCCCGTGAACTGATTCCGCTGATGGAGGTCCAGGGTCGCGACGAGGAGTTGGCGGCGCTGACGCTGGGCGCCAGCGGCTGGCAGATCCTGTGGCGCGTCACCTTGCCCAACGTCAAGTGGGCGCTGCTCTATGGCGTGATCCTCTGCAACGCCCGGGCCATGGGCGAATTCGGCGCGGTCTCGGTCGTCTCCGGACACATCCGCGGGGAAACGAACACAATCCCGCTGCAGGTCGAGATCCTCTACAACGAATATCAGTTCCAGGCCGCGTTCGCGGTCGCCTCGCTGCTCACGCTGCTGGCGCTGTCGACGATCGCGGTCAAGTCCTGGATCGAACACCGGGAACACTCCCGCCGCGGGGCACCATGATCGAAGTTCGAAACGTTTCCCGGCGCTTCGGCGACGTCCCTGCCCTCGTCGATGTCTCGGTCGCGATCGCCGGCGGAGAACTGGTCGCATTGCTCGGCCCCTCGGGCTGCGGCAAGACGACGCTGCTGCGGATCATCGCCGGCCTCGAGTCGCCGGACAGTGGGCAGGTCTGGTTCTCGGGCGAGGACGCGACCGACGTCGATGTCCGCGAACGCAGGGTCGGATTCGTGTTCCAGCACTACGCGCTGTTTCGCCACATGACGGTATTCGAGAACGTCGCATTCGGGCTCCGCGTCAAGGCCCGCGCCCAGCGGCTGCCGGAAGCGACGATCCGCGAACGCGTCACCGGGCTGCTCGAGCGCGTCCAGCTCGACGGGCTTGCAAAGCGGATGCCGGCCCAGCTTTCCGGTGGCCAGCGCCAACGGATCGCGTTGGCGCGCGCACTGGCCGTCGAGCCGCAAGTGCTGTTGCTCGACGAACCGTTCGGTGCGCTCGACGCCCAGGTCCGCAAGGAACTACGGCGCTGGTTGCGACGGCTGCACGACGACCTGGGGCTGGCCACGGTATTCGTGACCCACGATCAGGAGGAGGCGCTGGACGTCGCCGACCGCGTGGTCCTGATGGACCGTGGCGTGATCCGGCAGGACGGGACCCCCGATCGGGTCTGGAACGAGCCGGCGTCGCCGTTCGCCTACGGCTTTCTCGGCGACGTCAACCTGTTCCGCGGCCGCGCCGATCGCGGCCGGGTCCGGTTCGACGGGATCGAGATCGCAGTGCCGGAGCATGCCGAGACCCGCGATGCCGACGTCCTTGCCTACGTGCGACCGCACGAGTTCGAACTCGAACGCTGGGTCCACGGCGTCTCGGGGATGGCGGTCAAGGTCGGACGGATCCGGCGCAACGGGCCGCTCGCGCGGCTCGAACTCGAGCGCGAGGGATCGGGGCGACCGATCGAGGCGCAGGTCGCGACCGATCGCGTCCAGGCGCTCGCTCTGCGCCCGGGCGATCGCGTGGCGCTGCGGCCGATG
>JBEVJQ010000373.1:0-12542 GCA_040510055.1 Burkholderiaceae bacterium
CCGGATGCGAAGGAGAGCCCTTTGGCGACGCTCCGAGACATTGGCCTGGAAACAGACTTGCCGATCATCCAGGCGCCGATGGCCGGGGTCCAGAACCATGCGCTGGCGATCGCGGTGGCCGGCACTGGCGCGATCGGCTCGTTGCCGTGCGCCACGCTGGGCTTGGAGGCGTTGCAACGCGAACTGGCTTCACTGGCCGCGCATCCCGGTCGGCTGTTCAGCATCAACTTCTTCTGCCATCGCAACCCGGGTCTCGATCCCGCCGCCGACGACACAGCGTGGCGTCGCACGCTGGCACCGTACTACGATGAACTGGGGCTCACTCGCGACACCCCGGCTAGGGCCCCGGCGCTTGCGCCGTTCGGCGACGAACACGCCGAAGCGCTGGAGGCCCTGCGCCCGGCTGTGGTCAGCTTCACTTTCGGTCTGCCGGAGCCGGCGCTGGTCGCGCGGGTCAAGCGCATGGGCGCCCGCGTGCTGGCTGCCGCGACGACGGTCGATGAGGGGCGCTGGCTGGAGGCCCATGGTGCCGATGCGGTAATCGCACAGGGCATCGAGGCCGGTGGCCACCGGGCGCTGTTCCTCGGCGACGACCTGGGCGGCCAGAGACCGTTGCTTGTGTTGCTCGATGACCTGGTGGCCACGCTCGCCGTGCCGATAGTCGCAGCCGGCGGAATTGCCAGCCCGGAGCGCGTCCGGACGGCGCTCGAACACGGTGCGGCAGCCGTTCAGATCGGGACCAGCTACCTGCTGTGTCCGGAAGCCTCCACCAGCCCGGTGCATCGAGCGGCTCTTGCCGCACGCCGCGATGCCGTACGCGGCGATGCCGCACGCGGCGATGCCGCGCACCGCGGGACGGCCCCGGCCACCGTCATCACCAATCTCTTCACCGGCCGTCCGGCGCGCGCCATCGACAATCGGCTGATCCGCGAGCTGGGCGCGATCCGCGATGACTTGCCGCCATTCCCGCTGGCGGCCAACGCCCTCGCCCCGCTGCGGGCCCGCGCCGAGGCGAATGCCTCGGGCGATTTTTCGCCGCTCTGGAGTGGCGAGGACGGTTCGGGTTGCGAGGAGATTCCCGCGGCCGACCTCACGCGCCGGCTGGCCGGGAGGCGCTGAGCAGAACACAGCAGCGATTCGAAGCGACAGGTCAACTTGACAGGAGAGAGATCGATGGACCAGGGATCGGCTGAAGAGGGACGAAGCGGGGCGCCAGCCTTCGACGTCGAAAAGCTCAATCGCCGTATCGGTCCGCTGTTTCCGGGACTGATGGGGGTGACGGTGACGGTGGCGTCGGCCGACCGCATCGTCGCCACGCTTGCAGTCCGCCCCGACCTGTGCACCGCGGGCGGCATCCTGCACGGCGGCGCGTACATGGCATTCGCCGATACGCTCGGAGCGATCGGGACGATCGTCAACCTGCCGGCCGGCAAGGGTACGACCACGACCTCGTCGAGCACCCAGTTCATCGCGGCGGCGCCGGTCGATACCGTCGTCACCGGTGAAAGCGTAGCCCTGCATCGAGGCCGGACGACGATGATCTGGCAGACGTCGATCCGCCGCGCCGACGGGCGGCTCTGCGCCGTGGTCACGCAGACGCAACTGGTATTGGACGGCAAGGCCTGACGAACTCGGGCACAAGCCGGTGCATGGCGTCAGACAGAGCGCTGCCGGCGCAAGACTTGCGTCGGTTTATCAATCGACTGGATGATCGATCGCGTCGTTCGTCGTCGATGCTTACCGCCGGTCGCGGGCGGGCGGGGTATGATCGGAACGCAATCATGGCGACGGCTAGGGGTGCCCGGGGCACGGGCAACGACGACGAGGCGGATGCGAGGCGCGCAGCTTTCGATCCGTCGACCTGTCCGCTCTGCGGCGGACCCAATGCTTGCGTCGTCGGCGACGACAGCCTGCGCGACGCCACCTGCTGGTGTGTCGGCCTGAGTTTTTCAGACAAGTTGTTCGCTCGGATCCCACCGCTGGACCTGGGCCGGCGTTGCGTCTGCGCGCGCTGCGCGCACGGCGAGACGGGGGCCGGCTGATCGATCGCCCGAACGATCCCCGGACGCAACCGGACGCAAACCGGAATTCTTTCCAGCCAGTACCCTGTCTCGCCCGCGTACTGGCAAGACGGGTAACCTGACGCGTCGATCTAGAGCGTCCGTCTGAAGAGCAGCGGTCTGCAGCGCGTCGGTCTAGAGCGCGCCGGTCTAGAGCGCGTCGGTTGCGAAATCGGCCAGCCGCGAGCGTTCGCCGCGCTGCAGGGTCACGTGACCCGAATGGGCCCAGCCCTTGAATCGTTCGACGACGTATGTCAGACCCGACGACGCCTCGGTCAGGTAGGGCGTGTCGATCTGCGCGATGTTCCCCAGGCAGACGACCTTGGTACCGACGCCGGCCCGGGTCACCAGCGTCTTCATCTGCTTGGGCGTCAGGTTCTGCGCTTCGTCGATGATCAGGTACTTGTTGATGAAGGTGCGCCCGCGCATGAACGACAGCGCCTTCACCCGGATCCGTGACCGGATCAGGTCCGACGCGGCGGCGCGACCCCCTTCGCCGCCGCCGCCCGTCCCCTGGTTGAGCACCTCGAGGTTGTCCTCGAGGGCACCCATCCAGGGTTGCATCTTCTCTTCCTCGGTACCGGGCAGGTAGCCGATATCGTCGCCGACGGGCACGGTGGCGCGGGTCATGATGATCTCGGCGAAGCGCTTGTGGTCGAGCGTCTGGGCCAGGGCCGCGGCCAGCGCCAGCAGGGTCTTGCCGGTCCCGGCCTGGCCGAGCAGGCTGACGAAGTCGATCTCCGGGTTCATTAGCAGGTTCAACGCGAAGTTCTGTTCGCGGTTGCGTGCCGTGATTCCCCAGATCGCGTTCTTGTGGTGGGCGTAATCCTTGATCGTCTGCAGCACTGCCGTGCGGCCGTTCAGTTCGCGCACCTGTGCGAGCAGTGGCAGGTCGCCATCGAGCGAGACGAACTGGTTCAGCCGGAACGTCGGCACCAGCGGCCCGGTGATCCGGTAGTAGGTGTAGCCCTGCTGCTGCCAGGACTCCATCGCCTTGCCGTGCGTGTCCCAGAAGTCCAGCGGCAGTTGCGACCACCCCGCATACATCAGGTCCAGGTCGTCGGTGACCTGGTCGCTGAAGTAATCTTCGGCGGCGAGCCCGAGCGCGTGGGCCTTGATCCGCATGTTGATGTCTTTCGACACCAGTACGACCTTGCGTTCACTCTCGCGCGCGGACAGCGCCGAGACCACCGACAGGATCTGATTGTCGGCCTTGCCGATCGGCAGGGCCGCTGGCAGATCGCCCGACAACGCCTCGGTCTGGACATAGAGCCGGCCGGTGGCATCGATGTTGCCCAACCGCGAGAGGGCCACGCCCTGTTCGAGCGGGGCGTCGGTCGCGGCGATCAGCGAATCGAGTGTCCTGCTGACCTGGCGCGCGTTACGCGAGACCTCGGACATCCCGCGCTTGTGCGTGTCCAGTTCCTCGAGCGTCATCATCGGCAGATAGATGTCGTGCTCCTGGAAGCGGAACAGCGCGGTCGGGTCATGCATCAGTACGTTGGTGTCGACGACGAACAGGCTGCGCTCGGCCGCTGCGCGCCGCTTCTCGGCCTGCTTGCGGGCGCTGGTGCGCAACACCGTGACCGGTGCCCTGCCGTTGCGCGCGCCGCCGCCGTTGGGGCGGCCCGGGGGCGGGGTGTCGGTAATCCGCAGCGTCCCTGGCGCCGGCGCCAGGCGGGCCCGATCAGTGCCCGGGACCGAAGCGGGGGCCGAGAGCACGGCCGCCAGCGGGCGCGGGGCCGGGCTGGGGCGCCGTCCGGGCGCGGAAGCCGGAGCATCGCTGTCGGCAGCCGTCGAAGCGGGGGCGTTCGCCGCCCCCCGAGCACCGGCTGCCGTTGCCGGCCGTGCCGTCGCCGCCGTGGCCGGAAGCACCGTCGTCGCAGCGGCCGGCGGCGCGGTCATCGTCGGAGTCGGCAGTACCGTCCTCGTCGAAGTCGGCAGCGCCGTCATCGCCGGGGTCGGTGGCGCCGACATCGCCGAGGTCGGCAGCGCCGCTGGCGCCGCGGCGGCACCGGGCGCCGAACCGCCGCCGGCGCCGCGCGGACGTGCCGGGGGCTTGGCCTTCTGCCGCGACGCCTCCTCGAGATCCAGGATCTGCCCCATCCGGGACGGGGACTTGGGCAACGGCATGGCTACACGTTCTCCAGTTTCTCGAGCACGGCCGCGGCATGGCCTGGGACCTTGACGCCGCGCCACTCGTGGGCGAGTCGGCCCTTGTCGTCGATGACGAATGTCGATCGGATGACACCGCGGACCTCACGCCCGTACATCTTCTTCATCCCGATGACGTCGAACAGGTTGCACAGGGTCTCGTCGGGATCCGAGATCAGGTGGTACGGCAGGCCGAGCTTGGTGCGGAAACTCGAGTGCGACTTGAGGCTGTCGCGCGAAACGCCGAACACGACGGCATTGCGGGCCGTGATCTCGCCATGCAGCTTCGCGAAGTCGGCCGATTCGGTGCTGCAACCGGGCGTGTTGTCCTTCGGGTAGAAGTACAGGACCACGCGGCGACCGGAGTAATCCGACAACTTCATCGGGCCCGCCGTCGATTGGGCGCTGAAGTCGGGCACCTTGAGGCCGAGGGCGGTCGGTCGAGTCATCGTTCTGCTCCGCGGGACACCAGATGGACCTTGGCGGTGACTTGCAGGATCGACGGGACCATCATGGAGCAATGCGATCGGCAGCGAAGACCGGCAACGCCGCGCCCGCTAACAGGGCGAAAGCGCCGCGACAACGCGACGCCCCTCGGCCATCAGGATGTTGTAAGTCCGGCAAGCCGCCGCCGTATCCATCGTCTCGAAGCCGATGCCGGCCCGATTGAAGGCGACCAGGGTCTGCGGGTCGGGCAGCTGCTGCTTCGGGCCCGTGCCCAGCAGGACGATCTCGGGGGCCAGCGCCAGGATGCTCTCCATCTGCGTCGAATCCAGCTTACCGTCGACCGGCGGATCCCAGGAGCGGATGTCGCCTTCGGGCATCAGCAGGAGCGGACCCTGGTGACGAACGGCGTTGATTTCGACATAACCGGCGCCGTAGCCGGTGACGGTATTGAACCGGCCGGTGTCGGCCGCATGGAGCTTCATCCGGGGTGGGGGCCTCCTGGCCGGTGCCGGGCGATCGGAGGAGCCGGGTCTGCGGCGCCGATGAAACAGCGAGAGATGCCACCGGGGCACGGGTCCGGCGGTCGAGGGCGGAATTCAGGCTACAGTTACATTATGCCGGACCCAGCCCCACGCCTGTGATGAAGCCTGTCAACAAGTCGGCCAAGTTGGCCAACGTCTGCTACGACATCCGCGGTCCCGTGCTGGCGCGCGCTCGCCAGCTCGAGGAGGAAGGCCACAAGATCGTCAAGCTCAACATCGGCAATCTTGCGCCGTTCGGATTCGATGCGCCCGACGAGGTCCGCCATGACGTGATCGTCAACCTGTCGGAGGCGTCGGGGTATTCCGACTCGAAGGGCCTGTTCGCCGCCCGCAAGGCGATCATGCACTACGCCCAGACCAAGCACATCGCCGGCGTCGAGCTCGACGACATCTTCCTCGGCAACGGGGTCAGCGAGCTGATCGTGATGTCGATGAACGGCCTGCTGGACAACGGCGACGAAGTGCTGGTCCCGACGCCGGACTATCCGCTGTGGACGGCCGCCGTGAGTCTGTCCGGTGGCCGGCCGGTCCACTACCGCTGCGACGAGGGGGCAGGGTGGCTGCCCGACCTGGCCGACGTCGAGGCCCGGGTCACGACTCGCACCCGCGCGCTGGTCATCATCAACCCCAACAACCCGACCGGCGCCCTGTATCCCGACGACCTGCTGCGCGGGTTGCTCGAGATCGCACGGCGCCACCAGTTGATCGTCTTCGCCGACGAGATCTACGACAAGATGCTCTACGACGGATGCCGGCACACGTCGATCGCGGCGCTGGCCGACGACGTGCTCTGCATCACCATGAACGGCTTGTCGAAAAACTACCGCGCCTGCGGTTATCGCGCCGGCTGGATGATGGTCTCCGGAGAGAAGCGTCACGCTCGCGACTACATCGAAGGCTTGAACATCCTCGCCTCGATGCGACTGTGCTCGAACGTCCCCGGCCAGTTCGCGATCCAGACCGCGCTGGGCGGCTACCAGAGCATCGACGAGCTGATCGCGCCCGATGGGCGCCTCACGCGCCAACGCGACCTGGCCTGGGACCTGATCACGTCGATTCCGGGCGTGAGCTGCGTCAAGCCCAAGGCGGCGCTGTACCTGTTCCCGAAGCTCGACTCCCGCCAGTATCCGATCGACGACGATCAGCAGTTCATCCTCGAGCTGCTCGAGGCACAGAAGGTGCTCGTGGTCCAGGGATCGGGCTTCAACTGGCCCGACCCCGACCACCTGCGGATCGTGTTTCTGCCGAACACCGACGACCTGAAGGACGCGATGAGCCGGATCGGTCGGTTCCTCGAGTCGTATCGCCACCAGCACGGAGTCGCGCCGCTGGCGGCTCCGGCGCCCGTGCCGCTGGCCGCGGCGTAGCTGCTTGTGAGACAGGGCACTGGGGCACTGGCGCCATGACGCCCATGAAGCCGATCCGCGTGGGCCTGCTCGGCTTCGGCATCGTCGGCAGCGGCGTGGCCGAGATCCTCGAGCGTAACGCCGAGGAAATCGAACGCCGCGCCGGACGCCGGATCGAAGTCGCGCGCATCGCCGTCCGTGATCTCGACAAGCCGCGCGAGCACATCGGTCCGACGATTTCGGTCATCGACGACCCGTACGAAATCGTCCTCGATCCGTCGATCGACATCGTCTGCGAATTGATCGGCGGCACCGAGATCGCCCGTGACCTCGTCACCGAGGCCATTGCCCAGGGCAAGTCCGTCATCACCGCCAACAAGGCGCTGCTCGCGCTGCACGGCAACGAGATCTTCGCCGCGGCCAGCGAGCGCGGCGTGATGATCGCGTTCGAGGCGGCGGTGGCCGGCGGCGTCCCGATCATCAAGGCGCTGCGCGAAGGATTGACGGGCAACCGGATCGAGTGGCTGGCCGGGATCATCAATGGCACCACGAACTACATCCTGTCGGAGATGCGCGACAAGGGGCTGTCGTTCGCGGAGGCTCTCGCGGACGCCCAGGCGCTCGGCTACGCCGAGGCCGACCCGACATTCGACATCGAGGGCATCGACGCGGCCCACAAGGCGACCTTGCTCGCCTCGATCGCCTTCGGGATACCGGTCCAGTTCGAGCGGGCCCACGTCGAGGGGATCTCGAACCTGGCCGCCGAGGACATCGCCTATGCCGAGAAGCTCGGCTACCGGATCAAGCTGCTCGGCATCGCCCGCCGTGGCACCCGCGGGATCGAATTGCGTGTCCATCCGACGCTGGTGCCCGAGAAACGCCTGATCGCCAGCGTCGAGGGCGCGATGAACGCGGTGATGGTCAAGGGCGATTTCGTCGGCCAGACGCTTTACTACGGCAAGGGCGCGGGCAAGCAGGCAACGGCCAGCGCCGTGGTCGCCGACCTGGTCGACGTGACCCGGATGATGACGGCCGATCCGCAGAACCGCGTCCCGCATCTGGCGTTCCAGCCCGGCAGCCTCGCCGACTCGCCGATCCTGTCGTCGGGCGAGTTCGAGACCGCGTTCTACCTGCGGATGCGGGTCGCCGACGAGCCGGGCGTGTTGGCCGATATCACCCGGATCCTGGCCGATACCGAAGTGTCGATCGGCGCGCTGCTGCAGCGCGAGGCCGAGGCCGATGAGCCCAGTACCGATATCATCCTGCTGACCCACCGAACCATCGAGCACCGGATCGATACCGCGATCCGGCGGATCGAGGCGTTGGCGACGGTCCTGTCGAAAGTGATCCGCATCCGGCTCGAAGACCTGGTCTGAGCCGGCTGCGGGTGCCGCTCCTGCCCTGATGCGATACCTGTCCACGCGCGGCGGCATGCCGCCGCAACCATTCACCGCCGTGCTGCTGGGCGGGCTTGCGCCCGACGGCGGCCTGGTCGTCCCCGAACGGATCCCGGAAATCGATCCGGCGACGTTCGATCGCTGGCGTCGATTGCCGTACGCCGACCTCGCGTTCGAGATTCTTTCGCTGTACTGCGACGACATATCGAGCGAGGCCCTGCGCGCCCTCGTGCAACGGACCTACAGCGCCGAGCGCTTCGGCAGCGACGAGATCACGCCGCTCAAGCGACTCGATGGCGACGATCCGGCGGGAGGGGGAGCGCCGCTTTACCTGCTCGGCCTGTCGCAGGGCCCGACGCTCGCGTTCAAGGACGTGGCGATGCAACTGCTCGGGGAACTGTTCGAGCACGAACTCGCCCGCGGCCAGCGCCGGCTCAACATCCTCGGCGCGACCTCCGGAGACACCGGCAGCGCGGCCGAATACGCGATGCGCGGCAAGTCGCACATCCGCGTCTTCATGCTGAGCCCGCTGGGCCGGATGAGCGCCTTCCAACAGGCGCAGATGTACAGCCTCGTCGAGCCGAACATCCACAACATCGTGATCGACGGCGTGTTCGACGATTGCCAGGATCTCGTCAAGGCGGTGTCGGCCGATCTCGCGTTCAAGGAACGGCAGGCGATCGGAACCGTCAACTCGATCAACTGGGCGCGGGTCGTGGCCCAGGTCGTCTACTACTTCAAGGGCTTCTTCGCCGCGACCGGGTCGAATCGGGAACGGGTCTCGTTCTGCGTGCCCACCGGCAACTTCGGCAACATCCTCGCCGGTCACATCGCGCGCCGGATGGGATTGCCGATCGCCCACCTGATCGTGGCCACCAACGAGAACGACGTCCTCGACGAGTTCTTCCACACCGGCCGCTATCGGGTTCGCAGCGCCAGCCAGACCCATGCGACCTCGAGCCCGTCGATGGACATCTCCAAGTCGTCGAATTTCGAGCGCTTCGTCTACGACCTGGTCGACGGCGAACCCGGCCGCCTCAAGGGGCTATGGCAGCAACTGGAGCGCGACGGATCGTTCGATCTCGCCGGCACCGACGCCTTCGCCCGGGTCCGGGCGTTCGGCTTCGAGTCGGGCGCGAGCAATCACGCGCTGCGACTTGCGACCATCGGCGACTGGTATCGACGCACCGGGGTCTTGTTCGATCCGCACACCGCCGACGGCGTCGCCATCGCCCAGCGTCATCGCCAGCCGGGCGTACCGATGATCTGCCTCGAAACGGCTCTGCCGGCCAAGTTCGCCGAGGCGATCGAGGCGGCAATCGGCCAACCGCCGCCGGTACCCGAATCGCTGCGGGACCTTGCCGGGCGCGTCCAGCGCTTCACAGTCCTGCCGAATGACGTGGCGCTGCTCAAGCGCCACATCACGGCGCTGACGGCGACCGCCTGATCGGCCGGGACCGCGGTGCCGGCGATCGAGCGCCCACCCCGGGCGCGCGGCGGGCTGGCGCAGGCCGGGGCTCGCGCGTGAAAGTCATCGGTTTCGCCGGTTGGTCGGGCGCTGGCAAGACCACGTTGATCGAGCGGCTGATACCGTGGTTCGCCGCGCGCGACCGGCGGGTGTCGGTCGTCAAGCACGCCCACCTCCGGTTCGACCTCGATCGTCCCGGCAAGGATTCCTGGCGCCACCGCGAGGCCGGCGCGGCCGAAGTGCTGATCACCTCCGTGGGTCGTTGGGCACTGCTTCACGAACTGCGCGGCGAATCGGAGCCGCCGCTCGAAGCACACCTGCAGCGGCTCGCGCCATGCGATTTCGTCTTCGTCGAGGGTTATCGTTATGCTGCGATCCCCAAGATCGAGGTCCACCGAACCGCGGTCGGTGGGCCGCTGCTGTTTCCCGACGATCCTGCTATCGTAGCCCTCGCGACCGACGCCGCGTCCGTTGCGCTCGCCGGGGGCGACGAGCGCACCGAGGCGTGGGTGGCGTCCGGCCGCGGCCGGCGGTTCGCGCTCGACGACATCGATGGCATTGCCCGGTTCATCGAGGCCCATTCGGTCGCGATTCGCAGCCTCGGCGGCTGACGCCCATCCTCGGCGTTCCCGGCAGATCCTTGCCGACGTCCGTCCTCACGGTTGTGTCCTGACCGCGCCCCGGAATCCTTGCGATGAAACGACAGCCCCTGCTGGAATTCGACGACGCCCTGGCGCGACTCCTCGCTGCGGCCAGGCCCCGCGACACGGCGGATGCGACCGAATCGGTCGCCACGATGGCGGCCGACGGCCGGGTTGCAGCCGAGGATGTGGTCTCCACCATCGACGTCCCGCGCCAGGACAACACCCAGATGGACGGCTACGCGTTGCGCGTCGCGGACTGGTCGCCGGGGCGCGCGTTTCCCGTCTCGCAGCGAATCGCCGCCGGACAGGTCGGCGAGCCGCTGGCGCAGGGGACGGCAGCACGGATCTTCACCGGCGCGCCGCTGCCGCCGGGCGCCGATGCCGTGATCATGCAGGAGGAGGCGGAACTCCGTGCCGAGGCCAACGAAGTCGTCTTCGGTCGCCGCCCCGAGCCCGGCGAATGGATCCGCCGCACCGGTGAAGACATTCGCCAAGGCGCCGTCGTCGTCACGCGTGGCAAGCGCCTTACGCCGCAGGCCTGCGGGCTCGCGGCCTCGGTGGGCGCGGCCAGCCTCCGGGTCCACCGCCGCCCGCGCGTGGCTTGCTTCTTCACCGGCGACGAACTCGCGATGCCCGGCGAGCCGCTTGCGCCCGGGGCGATCTACAACTCAAACCGCTTCGTGTTGACGGCGATGCTGGCGCGGCTTGGCGCCGAGGTCCGCGACCTCGGCATCGTCGGCGACACCCTGGAGGCGACCCGGGCCGCCCTGCGCGAAGCGGCGCAAGAGGCAGACCTGATCGTGACCTCCGGCGGTGTCTCGGTCGGTGAAGAGGACCACGTCAAGCCCGCCGTCGAGGCCGAGGGGCAACTCGACCTCTGGCGGATCGCGATGAAGCCCGGCCGGCCGCTCGCCTATGGGACCGTCGGCGGCCGCGCTCACTTCATCGGGCTGCCCGGCAACCCGGTCTCGAGCTTCGTGACTTTCATGCTGATGGTCCGACCGTTCGTCCTGCGCCTGGCCGGCGCCGTCGACATCGAGCCACCGCGGCTGCCGATGGTAGCGGGCTTCGACTGGCCGAAACCCGACGCGCGGCGCGAGTTCCTGCGCGTCTCGGTCGACCCGGCCAGCGGACGGCTCAATTGCTTTCCGAACCAGGGGTCTGCGGTGCTGACCTCGACCGTGGTCTGCGACGGCCTCGTCGACAACCCGGGCGGACAGGCCATTGCCCCCGGCGACGTGGTACGGTACCTGCCCTTCGCGAGCTTGCTTAACTGACGACATGGTCGAGTCCGCCACCCAATCCGCCGCACCCGGCGCCCAATCCGCGGCCCAACCCGGCGTTCAACCGGTCGCCGTTCACGTGCTGTACTTCGCCCGGTTGCGTGAGCAAATCGGTCGCAACGCCGAATGGGTCGAACTGCCGCCGGACGTCCGAACGGCAGGGGCATTGCGCCATCACCTGGTCGGTCGCGGTGGGGTATTCGGCGAAGCGCTGGGTCCGGGCAAGACAGTCCGCGTGGCCGTCGACCAGATCATGGTGGGCGACGATGCGCGACTGACCAACGGTGCCGAGGTCGCCTTCTTTCCGCCAGTGACCGGCGGCTGACGGCGGGCCGCAAACGAACCGACGCTGCCGATGCCCGTTCGGATCCAGACGGCAGACTTCGCCGCCGGCGTCGAGCTGGCGCACCTGCGCGCCGGCGACCCGAGGGTCGGCGCCGTCGCGGCCTTCATCGGCACCGTGCGCGATGTCAACGACGGCAGCGGTGTCGCCACGATGACCCTCGAGCACTATCCGGGGATGACCGAGCGGTCGCTCGAAGCCATCGTGGTTCAGGCACGCGAGCGCTGGGACCTGCTCGACGTCCTCGTCATCCACCGCGTAGGTGACCTTAAGCCCACTGACCAGATCGTGCTGGTCGCCGTGACATCGGCCCATCGCGGCGAGGCTTTCAGCGCCTGCGGCTTCGTGATGGACTACCTGAAGGCCGAAGCCCCGTTCTGGAAGAAGGAGTCGACCCCGGACGGCGAGCGCTGGGTCGACGCCCGGGCGACCGACGAGGCAGCGGCAGCGCGCTGGCGCAAGGAGTGACGGCGCCACCGTGGTGGCTCTGGATCGTCCTGACGCTCATCGCCGCCGGCGCGCAGACGGCACGCAACGCGACGCAGAAGAGCTTGACGGCGACGCTGGGAACCGTCGGCGCGACCTACGTCCGCTTCCTCTTCGGACTGCCGTTCGCAGTGCTGTCGCTGGCCGGCATCCTGCTGGTGACGCGAGCCGACGTCCCGGTTCCCCACTGGGGCTTTCTCGGCTGGGTCGTGCTCGGCGGCGGCGCGCAGATCGCCGCCACGGCGCTGATGCTGGCCGCGATGAAACTGCGGAGCTTCGTCGTCGCCACGGCCTACGTGAAGACCGAGGCGATCCAGGTGGCGCTGTTCGCGCTGGTGTTCCTGTCCGAGCGGTTGTCACTGATTTCGGTGG
>JBEVJQ010000374.1:0-6031 GCA_040510055.1 Burkholderiaceae bacterium
TCCATGTCGCTGCCGGGCGATGCCGATGAGGGTGGTGGAGCCGGGGGGAATCGAACCCCCGTCCGGAAATCTTCTACGGTCAGTTCTACGTGCGTAGTGACGTCATTGTTTTCTCGTTGCCGTTACGCCGACGCACAGGCTCAACCGACAACCAGCCACCTATTCTTTGGCCCCCGACCAAGTGGCCCGGCCGGGGACGATCCGATATGAATGACGCTTCTGTTTCTTGCGAAACCTGACCTATCGGCAGATCAGTGAAGCGGCAGAGGCCTTAAGCGGCCAGTGCGAAACGCTCGTCGTTGGCGTTTATGGTTTTCCCGATGGATTTACGAGGAAACGGGAGTCCTCGACACGCCCTGAGCCACTTCAATACCCCCGTCGAAACCAAGTCGGCCCCAGAATCTGAAAGTATAGGCGACGGCGGCACTTTCAAGGCGCATCTTCACGACCGTAGCGCACGCCGGCCGGCACCAGGCTGGGACGCGCCGATCGCCGGTATGCTCGCCCCAGACCGCCGCGGTGCCCAGGGGACGTCGCTGCCTGCCGCCCGGCGGCGGAGAGGAGACAACCGATGAAGATCACCCGCATCACCGCGATTCCGCTGTCGTACCGTGTCCCGGAAGGCAAGGGCGTCAGACTCGGCGTCGGCGCGACCACCAAGCGCGACACGATCCTCGTGAAAGTCGAGACCAGCGACGGCCCGACCGGCTGGGGCGAGGCCCACCCGGGGCGCAGCCCGGGCGCCGTCTGCAGCCTCGTCGACAAGACGCTGAATCCCCTGCTCGTCGGTATGGATCCGTGCGACGTGGTCGGCGTCTGGTCGCGGGTGAACCGGATGCAGCTGTCGAGCCATGGGCTGGGCGCCGGAGCCGCGCTCGCCCTCTCCGGGATCGACCTGGCGTTGTGGGACATCCGCGCCAAGGTCGCCGGCATGCCGCTCTATCGGCTGCTCGGCGGTAGTCGCAAACGCATCACTGCCTATGCTGGCGGCATCTCGCTCGGATTCCAGCCGCCCGACTCGCTGGTGGCCGAGGCGCGCGAATACGTGGCCGCCGGGTACCGGGCGCTGAAGTTGCGGCTCGGCGACAACGCGGTCGACGACATCGCGCGGGTTCGGGCGGTCCGTGCCGCACTGGGCGACGGGATCGAGATCATGGCCGATGCCAACACCAACTACCGGCTGGCCGACGCCCGGCGCGTGATCCCGGCATTGGCCGAGGCCCGGGTCGCCTGGCTCGAGGAGCCGTTCAGCGCGCTGGACTTCGGTGCCTATCGCGCGGCGGCGGCCCTGTCGCCGCTGGTGCCGCTGGCCGCGGGCGAGAATCACTACACGCGGTTCGATTTCGCGCGACTGATCGAGGATCGCGCGGTCTCGATCTTCCAGCCCGATCTGTCGAAGACCGGCGGCATCACCGAGGCCCTGCGGATCGCGGCGATGGCCTCGGCGTTCGGCATCGCGGTTCATCCGCACAGCTCGGCGACGGGGATCAACCATGCGGCGTCGATCCACTTCCTGGCGGCGATCGACAACGGTGGCTACTTCGAGGCCTGCGTCTCGCGGTCGAACCCGCTGCGCGACATGTTCGGCCGCACGTTCGAGATCGGTGACGACGGTTGCGTCGCGCCGCTCGACCGGCCCGGCATCGGGCTCGAGGTCGACGAGAAGATCTTCGCCGAGTTTCCGCCGATCGATGGGCCCGGTTACGTCGTGACGTTCTGACCGAAGCGAAAACAGGGGAGGGCAGATGACAGGGGACCAAACCAGGCGGCGGGACCGACACCGGCAGCGCCGATCGCTAATCCGGTTCGCCGCGATCGGCGCCGCCGTGCCGTGGGCCGCCCCGCTGCGTGCGCAACCGGCCGGTTATCCCGACCATTCGATCCGGATCATCGTCCCGTACCCGCCGGGCGGATTCAATGACACGCTGGCGCGGACCGTCGGGGCAAAGCTGCAGGCCGCCTGGGGCCAACCGGTGGTCGTCGACAACCGGCCCGGAGGTGCCACGGTGATCGGCATCGATGCGGCCGCCAAGTCGCCGCCCGACGGCTACACGCTGTTGATCGTACCGTTCTCGTTCGCGGTCAATCCGAGCATCTTCAGGAAACTGCCATACGACAACCTCAAGGACTTCGCGCCGATCACGCTCGCGGCCAGCACCGCCAACCTGCTGGTGGTGGCGCCGAACCTCCCGGTCGATTCGGTCAAGGCGCTGATCGAACTGGCGCGCGCCAAGCCGGGTGCGCTGAGCTACGCCTCGACCGGTATCGGATCGTCGAACCATCTGTCGATGGAGAAATTCAAGCAGATGGCCGGCATCGACGTTACCCATGTCCCGTACAAGGGCAGTGCGCCGGCCGTCACCGACCTGCTCGGCGGCCAGGTGGCACTGATGTTCGACAACATCTCCAACGTCATCCAGCACGTTCGGTCGGGCAAGCTCAGGGCACTGGCGGTGACGACGCCCGAGCGCTCGCCGCACGCGCCGGGCGTTCCCACGGTGATCGAGGCCGGGGTCCCGGGCTACGAAGTCGGCGTCTGGTTCGGGATCGCCGCCCCGGCCGGCACGCCGCGGCCGATCGTCGACAAGCTGAACCGGCAGATCAACGAAATCCTCGCGCTGGCCGACGTCAAGGAGAAGTTCCGCGACCAGGGGGTCGAGGCGCTCGGGACGACGCCCGAGCAGTTCGCCGCGCACGTGAAGGAACAGATGGCGAAGTGGGCGGTCGTCGTTCGTGACGCCGGCGTGACGCCGGAGTAGGGCGGTGCGCCCCGGGCGCTGAGTCGCCTTTCGGTCGCGAGCCGCGACCAAGAGCGATCGCTGGCGCAATGACGCGCCGCATCTTGCAAGCCGACGCGGGCGGTGTATCCTTTTAGTAAAACGATACACAAACCGGCGTCGCGACCGGCGTCCCCACCGGGGCCCCGCGCGATCGCTTCACGAAGGAGACGACATGACATCGAGGCGGTCCTCGTTGGCGCCCAGCGTGCGCGCAGCCATCCTGGCACTGGCGGGCACGATCGTGCTCGGATTGGCAGGTGTACCGGGCGATGTCGGTGCCCAGTCGCCGAAGAAGCTGATCCGGATCCACACGGCCGGCCCCAACGACCTCGGTGTCGACAACACCATGCTCGCCCACCAGTTCGCGAGCTACGTGAACGTCAACTCCGATTCGGTCGAGGTCAAGGTGTTCCCGAACAGCCAGCTCGGCCAGTCGCGCGAAGTGATCGAGGCGATGCGACTCGGTTCCGGCGCGTCGGGCACCACCGGCGGCCCGGCCGAGTACGCGGCGTTCGTCAAGCGCGTCGGTGTCCTGGGCCTGCCGTTCGTGTGGAAGTCGTACGAACACGCGATGGCGGCGCTGGGCGGTTCGGTCGGCAAGGCGCTCGAGGCCGACATGGAGAAGGCCGGCTTCAAGGTGCTCGGCTGGTCCGTGAGCTGGGGCTATCGCAACGTCGTCACGGCGAAAAAGGAAGTGACGAAGCCCGAGGACCTGAAGGGACTCAAGATCCGGACGATCCCGACCAAGGTGTTCGTCGCTGCGATCAACTCGATGGGTGCCAACGCTACGCCGATGAACTTCGGCGAGATCTACACCTCGCTCCAGAGCGGCGTCCTCGACGGCTACGAGCACACGGCGGCGACCACGGTCTCGTTCAAGTTCAACGAGGTCGCCTGCTGCATCGCGTTGACCCGGCACCTGATGGATCCGACGTTCCTCGTGATGTCGATGTCGGAGTGGAAGAAGCTCGGTCCGAACGAACAGGCGGTCCTGACCAAGGGCGCGCAACTCGGCGCCGAGATCGTCCGGGCGATGGCGCCGGTCCGCGAAGCCGAGGCGCTGGCCATGGTCAAGAAGCTGGGGATGAAGGTCCACGAAATCGACCTCGCGCCGCTGCAGAAGGCGTCGGCGTCGGCGCAGGACGATCTGGCCCGGGACTTCGGCGCCGAATCGCTGCTTGCCGAGATCCGCAAGCTGCAGTGACGGGCACTCAGGGTCCGGAGCGGCGACTGTCCGGGATCGGGATCCGATGAAAGCCCTGTGGTCGGCATTCGATCGTGGCGTCGAGCTCGTTCTGGCGGCGATCTTCGCGATCACGCTCGTGATCGGGTTGCTGCAGATTGCCCATCGCTTCCTGCTCAACTCCTCGCTCTCGTGGAGCGAGGAGGCGCAGATCTTCGGCCATATCTGGATCGTCTTCCTGGGCATTCCGGTCGCCTATCGGCGGGGTGCCCACCTCTACATCGAGACCTTTCGCGACAAGTTGTCGCGGCCGCTCGGGGCCGCGTTCGACCTGCTGATCGAGCTCACCTGGCTCGCCTTCGCCGTCTCGCTGATGGTGCTCGGATATCGGGTCGCCGAAGTTGCGTCGATGCAGGACTCGCCGGGACTCGAAGTGCCGATGAGCTATCCGTACTTCGGCATGGTTATCGGCGGCGGTTACCTGCTGATCGTCGCGGTCCGGCGGATCGCCGCATGGCGTCCGGGGCGGGGTAGCCCTCGGGGCGAGGACGGCGGCCCCCTCGCCGTCGAGACCCACGGAGCGGTCCAGGACCCCGGAACGGATCGATGATCTGGTTCCTGTTCGCGCTGATGCTGGGAACGATGCTGATCGGCGTGCCGATCCTGCTGTCGATCGCCCTCGTGGGCTATGTCGGCATCGCGGTCGTGCCCGACCTGGTCTTGCCGCTGTTCGCGCAGAAGATGTTTGCGCAGCTCGACTCGTTCACCCTGCTGGCGCTGCCGTACTTCATCCTTGCCGGCGCGCTGATGTCGGCCGGTGGGATGAGCCAGCAACTGGTCGAGTTCGCGCGGGCGCTGGTCGGCCACCTCCGGGCCGGGCTTGCGCACGCGGCGGTCGTCGCCAGCATGGTGTTCGCCGGCGTATCGGGCTCGTCGACGGCCGATGCCTCAGCGATCGCTTCGATCGTCATTCCCACGATGAAGCGCTCCGGCTACAAGGCCGGTTTCGCGGCGGCGCTGATCGCGACCGCCGGGACGATCGGCGCGATCATCCCGCCGTCGATGACGATGGTCGTCTACGGGGCGATCGCGCAGGTGTCGATCGGCGGGCTGTTCCTGGGTGGGATCATCCCGGGCGTCCTCGTCGGCCTGTTCCTGATGGCCACGATCAAGATCTACACCTGGCACCCGGAGTATCCGGAACTGCGTGTCGTGCACGGCGCGTTCTCGTGGCGCGCGGTCGCGTGCTCGACGCGCGAGGTCTGGCCGGCGCTGATGGGGCCGGTGCTGATCGTCGGCGGCATCCTGTCGGGGATCTTCACCGCGACCGAGGCCGGTGCCGTCGCGTGTCTCTATGCTTTCCTCGTCGGCTGGCTCGTCTATCGGAAGATCAGGTTGCGCGACCTGCCGGCGATCTTCGTCGAGTCGGCCGTGATGACGACGATGGTGTCGGGAGTCATTGCCGTCGCCGGCGCGTCGGGCTGGCTGATGGCCTATCTGCAGTTCGACCAGGGCGCCGTGCGCTTCGTCACCAGCTTCTCCGATAGTCCGACGACGGTGCTATTGATCGTCGCTGCGGTAATGATCGTGCTCGGTACCTTCGTCGATTCGCTGGCGGTACTCCTGGTGTTCGCGCCGGTCGCGATCCAGTTGTCCAGGACGTATGGCATCGACCCGTTCCAGATGGGCCTGGTGATGGTGATGTGCAACCAGATCGGTGCCGTGTCGCCGCCCACGGCGCCGCTGCTGTTCATCACGACCAGCATCGCGCGCGCCAGTTACATGGAGGTCAATCGCCACGTCTGGTGGTTCATGCTGGCCGAGACGCTGGTGCTCGTGCTGGTCATCCTGTTCCCGGACCTGTCGTCGTGGATCCCGCGCTACTTCCTCGGTTGAGGTCCGGCCGCGCTCGCGCGCAGAGCCCGCCGCCGGCGAATCGAGAGGCGAGAGAAGCGTCTTGCCGCTTGCAGCCGGGCAGCTGAGCCGTGAACACGATCCAGGACGTCGCACGCCACGCCGGAGTTTCGGTGAGCACGATCTCGAACGTGCTCAACGGACGCACCGACCG
>JBEVJQ010000375.1:0-2776 GCA_040510055.1 Burkholderiaceae bacterium
GCCCGGCTCGTAGAGATCGCCCGCGGCCTGGCCGCCGATCGCGGTGCGGACGGTCGCGTTGATGTCCCCGGGCGACAGGCCGTAGAGGGCGGCGCGCGACCGGTCGATGTCAATCTGCACGGTCGGCTGGCCGAGGGAAGTCAGGACCGCAAGATCCGCGACGCCCGGGATCGTGGACAACACCTTCTTGATGCGCTCGGCGTAGTCGCTGAGCTGGTCGAGATCGTTGCCGAAGAGCTTGATGGAGTTCTCGCCCTTCACGCCCGACACGGCCTCGGCGACGTTGTCCTGCAGGTATTGCGAGAAGTTGAACTCGACGCCCGGATACTGGGCGCGGAGCTTCGTCAGCACCTCGTCGACGAGCTGATCCTTGTCGAGCCCCTTGCGCCAAAGCTCCGGCGACTTCAGGGGCGCGAACAGCTCGACGTTGAAGAAGCCGGCCGCGTCCGTGCCGTCGTCCGGCCGGCCGTGCTGGGAGACGACCGTGTCGACCTCGTCGAAGGATTTGACGAGCCGGCGCATGCCGTTGGCGTAGGCGTTGCCCTCTTCCAGCGAGATGGTGGATGGCATGGTCGCCCGGATCCAGAGGTTGCCCTCTTCGAGCTTGGGCAGGAATTCGAGCCCGAGCGAACGCACGGCGAGGCCGGCGCAGATCAGCAGCACGGCCGTCGTGCCGAGCGTCAGGATGCGGTTCGCGAGGGCGAAGCGCACGGCCGGGCGGTAGAGGGCGTTCAGGCCACGGACGAGGAACGTATCCGTCTCCTGCACATGCTTCGGCATCAGGAAGGCGGAGAGCGCCGGCGTCACCGTGAAGGTCGCGAGCAGACCGCCGGCGAGCGCATAGGCATAGGTCTTGGCCATGGGGCCGAAGATGTGACCCTCGACGCCCGTCATCGTGAAGAGCGGCAGGAAGCCCGCGATGATGATGGCGGCCGAGAACAGGATCGGACGACCCACACCCTGCGCGGCGAGGAAGATCTCGCCGAGCCGGCCGGTCAGGCCCTCGGGGACGCTGCTGGTCGGACCGGAGGGATCGTGGTCGTGACCGGCCAGACGGCGGAAGATCGCCTCGACCATGATGACGGTCGCGTCCACGATCAGCCCGAAATCGATGGCGCCGACGGAGAGGAGGTTGGCCGATTCCCCCCGCACCACCATCAGCCCGATGGCGAAGAAGAGAGCGAACGGAATGGTCGCCGCGACGATGATCGCCGAGCGCAGGTTGCCGAGGAACAGCCACTGGATGACGAGGATCAGCAGGATGCCGACGATCATGTTGTGAAGGACGGTGTGCGTCGTGACGTCGATCAGGTCCTTGCGGTCGTAGATGCGCTCGATGGTGACGCCGGGGGGCAGGATGCCGCCGGCATTGATGCGCTGCACCTCGCCCAGCACCTTCTCGATGGTCGGGCTCGAGCGTTCGCCGCGCCGCATCAGCACGATGCCCTGCACGATGTCGTCCGAATCGTCCTTGCCGGCGATGCCGAGGCGGGGCTGGTGCCCGACCGTGACGGTCGCGACGTCGCGCATCAGCACCGGCGAGCCGCCGACCTGCGTCAGCATCGTGTCCTGGATGTCCTCGACCGTGCGGATCAGGCCGACGCCGCGGATCACCGCCGACTGGCCACCGATATTCACCGTGTTGCCGCCGACATTGACGTTCGAGTTGTTCAGCGTCGTCAGGAGCTGCGGCAGGGTGAGGCCGTAGGCGATGAGCCTGTCGAGATCGACCGCCATCTCGAAGGTCTTGGTCTTGCCGCCCCAGCCGGTGACGTCGATCACGCCCGGCACGGCCTTGAAGCGGCGCTGCAGCACCCAATCCTGCAGCGTCTTCAGATCCATGACGCTGTAGGAATCGGGGCCGACCAACCGATAGCGGAACACCTCGCCGGTCGGGCTCACCGGCGATATCTGCGGCTGCGCGCCCTGCGGCAAGGTCGTCAGCTGGGCCAACTGGTTCAGGACCTGCTGCTTCGCCTCCTCGTAGGTGAAGCGGAAATCGAATTGCAGCTTCACGTCCGAGAGGCCGAAGAGCGAGATCGAGCGCACGACCTTGAAGTTCGGCAAGCCCGCCGTCGCGACCTCGATCGGGATCGTGATGTAGCGCTCGACCTCCTCGGCCGAGAGCCCCTGGCTCTGCGTGACGACGTCGACCATCGGCGGCGTCGGATCGGGATAGGCCTCGATGTTCAGCGCCCGAAAGGCCGCGACCCCGCCAACCATCAGCAGGATGAAGAAGAGGACGACCAGGACCCTCTGCCGGAGGGCCGCCGCGACGAGTGCGTTCATGTCGGGCAGCCGGGGTTCAGTGCGATTCGCCGGAGGCGAGGCGGTCGATGAAGAGGGAACCGCGGGTCACGACCTTCTCGCCCGCATCGAGACCGCTCGTGACCTGGATGAGCTGCCCGTCGACGAGGCCGGTGCGCACTTGCCGAAGAGAGAGCGCATTGCCCTCGCCCACGACCCATAGCCTGGCCGTGTCGGCCTCGTAGATCACGGCTTCGCGCGGCACCGCGACGCCGTTCTCCTGAGCCCCGGTCGCGATGCGCACGCTGGCGAACATCTCGGGCTTCAGCATCCCGTCCCGGTTGTCGACCGTCGCCCGGACCTGGATGCGGCGCGTCGCGGGATCGATGGCGGACGCGACGTAGCCGACCTTCGCCGTGAAGGTGCGGTCGGGATAGGCCAGTACGCTGAAGCGGATCGACTGTCCGACCACGATCTTCGGCGCCTCGCTCTCGCGCACGTTGGCGATGAGCCAGACGCTGGACAGATC
>JBEVJQ010000376.1:0-5641 GCA_040510055.1 Burkholderiaceae bacterium
GAGCACGCCGAGCAGGTATCGGTGATGCCCGGACACCTTTTCGCGATCGGAGAATCTCGATGATTGGACAACAAGCCCCGCGGTTCGACCGCTGCCGCCGCCTGGCCCTGAGCTTGACGATCGCCGGTGCGGCCGCTGCCGGCTTCGCGGCCACTGCCCAGGCGCAGGTCACGGTCGGCGCCAGCCTGTCGCTGACCGGCCCGGGCTCGGCTCTCGGCATCCCGATGAAGCAGGGACTCGAACTCTGGCCGACCGAGATCGCGGGCCAGAAGATCAATCTGATCATCCTCGACGATGCCAGCGATCCCTCGCAGGCAACGCGCAACGCGCGCAAGTTCAGCACCGAGAACAAGGCCGACCTGCTGCTCGGGTCGAACCTGACGCCGAGCGGGATGGCCGTTTCCAACGTCGCCCAGGAGACGCAGACGCCGCACATGGCGTTCGCGCCGATCCCGCTGGCCCCGGGCAAGTCGGCGTTCTCGTTCGTCGTCCCGCAGTCGGTCAGCCTGATGGCCAAGGCAACGGCGAAGGACATGCTGACACGCAAGATCAGGAAGCTCGGTTTCATCGGCTTCTCCGATCCCTGGGGCGAACAGTGGCTCGCCGCGCTGACCAAGGAACTCGAAGGCAGTGACGTGAAGATCGTCGCCAACGAGAAGTACGGGCGCTCCGATACCAGCGTCACCGGTCAGGTCCTGAAGCTGATCTCGGCCCAGCCCGATGCGATCTTCATCGCCGGGTCGGGCACGGGCGCGGCGCTGCCGCAGACAGCGCTGGCCGAGCGCAACTACAAGGGCCAGGTCTACCAGTCACACGGTGCGGGCTCGAAGGATTTCCTGCGGATCGCCGGCAAGGCGGCCGAAGGCGCGCTGCTGCCGATCGGCCCGGTACTGCTGCCCAAGCAGCTGCCGTCCGACCATCCGTCGAAGAAGGTGGTCAACGACTTCAGCCAGGCGTTCTTCGGCAAGTACGGTCCCGATGCCGGCATCGTCTTTGGGGCTCATGCGTTCGACGCCACGGCGATCCTCTCGGCCGCGCTGCCGGCGGCGATCGCCAAGGCCAAGCCCGGGACCCCGGAGTTCCGGTTGGCGCTGCGCGATGCCATCGAGGCATCGAAGAACGTCGCCGGGACCAACGGGGTCTACAACTTCAGCAAGGAAGACCACTACGGGCTCGACGAACGCGGGGCGATCATGGTCAAGGTGGTCAACGGCGACTGGCAGCTGGTCAAGTAGCGCCGTCCTGACCCGCTTCGTGGGACGCGCGCTCGTGGCATGCCCGGCGGTGGCGCGGCCGCGTCCCGGCTGATCCGCCACTGAAGGCCGCCCGCCCATGGACTGGCAGATCGCCGCCTGGCTGACCCAGGATGGCCTGACCAACGGAGCGATCTACTGTCTGCTCGGCCTGGCCATCGTGCTGGTGTTCGCGGTGACGCGAGTCATCTTCGTCCCCCAGGGCGAATTCGTGACGTTCGGGGCGCTGACGCTGGCGGCGCTGCAGGCCGACAATCGGCCGGGGTCGGTCTGGCTGGTCGCCGTGATCGCGATCCTCGTCGCGCTGGCCAATGTCGTCGCAGCGCTGCGTGGCACCGACCGCGCCGGCCTCGGCCGGCGGCTCGCGTCGGAGGCCGCGCTGCCGCTCGCAATCGCCGTCGTCGTCGCGGCCCTCGCCCGGGTCAAGCTGCCGCTGCTCGTCGACGTCCTGCTGACCCTGGCGCTGATCACGCCACTGGGGCCGACTCTCTACCGCCTGGTCTATCAGCCGCTGGTCGGCGCTTCGGTGCTGGTGTTGCTGATCGCCTCGGTGGCACTGCACTTCGCGCTGACGGGACTGGCGCTGGTGTTCTTCGGCGCCGAGGGCTTCAAGACGCCGGCTTTCAGCGATGCGAGCCTGCAGGTCGGCTCGCTCACCGTCAACGGCCAGACGCTGTGGATCTTCGGCATCACTGGCCTGCTGATCGTGGCGATGGCCTGGGTCTTCGGCCGGACGCTCTACGGCAAGGCGCTGCGCGCGACCGCGTTCAACCGCGTCGGGGCGCGACTGATCGGGTTCTCGCCGGTCACGGCCGGGCGGATCACGTTCACCGCGGCCGCGTTCATCGGCACATTGTCGGGCGTGCTGATCGGCCCGATCGTCACCGTCTACTACGACAGCGGCTTCATCATCGGCCTGAAAGGCTTCGTCGCCGCGATCATCGGCGGGCTGGGCAGCTATCCGCTGACGGCCGTCGGCGCCGTGCTGGTCGGGCTGCTGGAGTCGTTCTCGTCGTTCTGGGCAAGCGGCTACAAGGAGGTCATCGTCTTCACGCTGATCATCCCGGTGCTCATCGTCCTGTCGGTGACCACTGTTCACCACGAGCAGGAAGAGGAGTGACACCGGAGCGATGCGGAAGCGATGGCGGACCTGGAGCGGAGTATGCGCAGCGCTTGCGGAGCGGGAGTGGAGTGATGCGCAGCGACCGCCGACCGGGCGGAATGATGCGCAGCGATTGCGGAGTAGTGGAGTGATGCGTCGGTGATGCGAATTGCGCCCGGAACGCGACGGTTGCTGGGGATCGTGGCCGGGATCGTCGTCGTCGCCGTGCTCCCTCGGTTGGTCCCGGAATACGCGGTCACGCTGCTCGACTACATCGGGCTCTACACGCTGGTTGCGCTGGGCCTCGTGCTGTTGACGGGCGTCGCCGGCCAGACATCGTTCGGACAGGCCGCCTTCGTCGGCATCGGCGCCTACACCTCGGCGGTGCTGACCACGCAACTGGGCTATTCGCCGTGGCTGACGCTGCCGATCGTGCTGCTGCTTGCCGGCGTGCTCGCCTGGATCGTCGGTTCGATCACGCTGCGGATGAGCGGCCACTACCTGCCGCTGGGTACGATCGCCTGGGGAATCAGCCTGTTCTACCTGTTCGGCACGTTGCCCGCGCTGGGCGGCTTCGGCGGCATCAGCGACATCCCGTCGTTGGCGATCGGCCCGCTGGAACTGCGCGACGTCGGCCACTTCTACTACCTGATCTGGACACTGGTGATCGCCGCGCTCTGGGCCAGCGCCAATCTGCTCGACTCGCGGATCGGCCGGGCAGTGCGGGCGCTGAAGGCCAGGGCCGTGATGGTCGAATCCTTCGGCGTCGACCCGGCGCGGCTGCGGATCCAGGTGTTCATGTTCGCGGCACTGCTGGCGGGGTTGTCGGGCTGGCTCTACGCACACATGCAGCGGTTCATCAATCCGACGCCGTTCTCGCTCAACGTCGGCATCGAGTACTTGTTCATGGCCGTGGTCGGCGGCAGCGGTAGCGTTCTCGGCGCCGTCCTCGGCGCGTTCGGCGTCACTGCGCTGAAGGAGGTCCTGCAATCGCTGCTGCAGCGCTTCGCCGGCGAGAGCGGGCCGTACGAGCTGATCGTCTTCGGTATCGCGATCGTCCTGATGCTGCAGTACGCCCGCAACGGGCTGTGGCCGCTCGCCGCCCGGGCGCTGGCGCCGTTGCTAGGCAGTAACCGGACCGCGGCCATCACAGCAGGTGGCGGGCAGCCGACAGCGCCGGGGGCCGCGGTCGATGGCGGGCAGCGGACAACGCCGGCCACCGTGGCCAATGCCGAGCAGCGGCAAGCGCCAGTTGCGTTGGCCGATACCGGACGGCCGACTGTGCCGGCCGCTGCGCTCGAACGACGGCCGAAGGCCGATCCGCCGCCCGGCGAACCGCTGCTCGCGATCGACGACGTAGTCAAGCGGTTCGGGGGACTGGTCGCGACCAACCACGTGACCTTCGCGATCCGGCCGGGCGAGATCCTCGGCCTGATCGGACCGAACGGCGCCGGCAAGAGCACGATGTTCAATCTGATCTCGGGCCATCTGGCGCCGACCGCGGGCCAGATCCGGTTCGCTGGCCGGCCGCTGGCAGGCCTGTTGCCGGCGCAGATCGCCCGGCTCGGGATGGCGCGCAGCTTCCAGCACGTCAAGCTGATCGGCCAGATGTCGGTGATCGAGAACGTGGCCATCGGTGCCTCGCTGCGGGCGCACAAGGGCTTCGTCGCGACCTGCCTCGGGCTCGACAGCGCCGAGGAAGACGCGCTGATGGCCGAGGCCGGCCGCCAGGTGGCGCGCGTCGGTCTGACCGGCCACGAATGGGACGCAGCCGCCAGCCTGCCGCTGGGCAAGCAGCGGGTGGTCGAGATCGCCCGCGCGCTCTGCGCCGATCCGACGCTGCTGCTGCTCGACGAGCCGGCCGCCGGGCTGCGCTTCCAGGAGAAGCAGGAACTGGCGCGATTGCTCCGTGGCCTTCGCGACCAGGGGATGACGGTACTGCTGGTCGAGCACGACATGGACTTCGTGATGTCGCTGACCGACCGCCTGGTCGTGCTGCGCTTCGGCGAAAAACTGGCCGAGGGCCCGCCGATCGAGATCCAGCGCAATCCTGCCGTGCTCGAAGCCTATCTCGGGGGAGTCGAGTGACCGCCTCGGGTACGGCCACGCCGCCGCTGCTCCACTGCACGGGGCTGTCCGTCGGCTACGGCAAGGTCGAGGCCGTTCACGAGGTGTCGCTGGCCGTGGCTCCGGGCCGGATCGTGACGGTGGTCGGCCCGAACGGCGCCGGCAAGACGACGACGATGGCCGCGATCATGGGACTGTTGCCCAGCACCGGCCGGATTGTCTTCGACGGTCGCGACCTCGCCGGCACCAGCGTCGAGGAGCGCGTCGCCGCCGGGATGTCGCTGGTGCCCGAGACCCGGGAGCTGTTCGCCGAGATGACCGTGTCGGACAACCTCGAACTCGGCGGCCTGACCCGCCACCGGCGTGACCGGCGTGAGCGCCGCGGGCTCGACACGGCGTTCGCCGAGGTCTACCAGCTGTTTCCCCGTCTGCAGGAGCGGCGCACGCAACTGGCCGGGACGCTGTCCGGCGGCGAGCGGCAGATGCTCGCGCTCGGCCGAGCGCTGATGGGCGCGCCACGGCTGCTGATGCTCGACGAGCCGAGCCTGGGCCTGGCGCCACTGATCGTCCGCGAGATCTTCCAGACCATCGCCAACCTGCGCGAGCGCGGCACCAGCATCCTGCTGGTCGAGCAGAACGCCCGGGCCGCGCTCCAGGTGGCCGACGAAGGCCACGTGCTGGAGAACGGCCGGATCGCGCTGTCCGGGCCGTCGGCGAAACTGCTCGACGACGAGCAGGTGATCGCCAGCTACCTCGGGATCCGCGGGGCGCAGGCCCAGGCTCAGACGGGACGATGACGGTCAGGCGGATGTGGCGAACCTCTGAACGGCCGGCCGCAGGACGACGACTACGGTTGCATAGCGGCGCGAATCCGCGCCGCTGGTGAACGCCAATGGAAGCGAAGCGGTCAGCCATGAACACCTTCGACGTGGTCTCGAGACTCGTTCGATGGGCGGCCCCGATCCTGGTAGCCACGGCAGCAGGCTGCGCGACGGGACCGAACTCGGGAAGCCGCGAACAGCCGGTGAAGTTCCCGGGCAAGGACGTTGCGCTGAACGGGCTCCTGTCCGCGCCGGCGCCCACGCACCCGAGCGAACGGCGCCCCGCAGTAGTGCTGATGCATGGCTGCAGCGGCATGCTCGATGGCCGTGGCCGGCTGTCGCCGCGAGATCGCGAGTGGGCCGACCAGTTCGTTCGCTGGGGCTACGTCGTGCTGCAC
>JBEVJQ010000377.1:0-16897 GCA_040510055.1 Burkholderiaceae bacterium
AGGGGCCACGGCAGGGCTCACACCGGCCGTCGTCGGATGCGTTGTGACGGGGGTCGCGCCCTGGGTCGCGCCCGGGTCGGTCTGGGCGCCGCCCTGGGCGGTGGCGTGCGGCGCCGATGGTGATTCGGTCGCAGCGCCGGCCGGCTTGTCCGGACGCGCCTGGAGGGCCGGTCCGACTTCGCCGCCGAACGCCGGCAGCCGCAGACCTCCTTCCTGGAACACCTCGAAGCGATCGAACAGCAGCCATCCGGCCAAGACGACCGCGACGATCAGGACCAGCGCGACGATGCGCGGGGCGCTGAGCCTGTTCGCCCGTTGACGGATCGGCCGCGCCGGATATGCAACCAGCGCACCGCCCGAGCCAGTGCCGACCGATATCAACGGGTCCGCCCTCATCGGCTCGACCCGCAGGACGGAGTCCATCGGCGAGGTGACGTCGAACGGATCGGTCGTCGGGCGCGGCATCCGCTGACGTTGCACCTGGACCGGCAGGACCAGCTCGCCGCCGCGATGCGACGCCTCGTCGCGCTGACGGAGCAGCTTGGCCTGGCTCGCCTTCTCGATCAGGCGCCGCGTGGCGGCGGCCGCTTCATCGCTGACTGCCCGCGCTTCCCGCGGAGTCGGATCGCCGGGCGTCATTCCGGGGGCGCCCCGCGGGACGGAATGGTCGGCGTTGCCCAGCGGCGTGCCGGCTCCAGCCTTCGCCCGCGGGCTCGACAGCGGATCCGGGGCGTCGGCGAAACCGGCACGGCGGCCGTCGGCACCGTCGCCTGGGAACGGCGGCACCAGCGGCGCACGTGGCTTGCCCGTAGCCTTGGCCGGGCCCGACTGCGCGGCGATGCTCGAGATCGGCGGAGGCACGGTGACCGCCGGCCGGCCCTCCTTCGTCCGCATGTCTCCGGCGCCAGCCCAGGGGATGGCGACGTCGATCACCGGCCGCTCCGGGAACGGTTGCTTGCACGATCGACAGATCGTGGCGGTGGCGACCGACACCGCACCGCATCTGCGACACGGCTGCAGATGCAACGCCGCGCCGCAATCGTTGCAGAAATTGGTGCCTAGCGGGTTGGGGTGTGCGCAGTAGGCGCAAGCCTGGAAGAGCATGATGGCCTCAGACGTGGGCCTGTCCGGCCCCCGCGCGGGTGGATCGAACGGGGTCGCGGCGCGGCGCCGCTCGCTCGGCGCCGCTGCCGCCGGCACCGGCGCGCCGACGTGCCTGCTCGCGCCCCGCCTCGATGAAGCGATCGAGATGGGACGATTCGTGGCCGCCCTGGCGGGCGAGCAACGTCAGCCGACGGAACGCATGGGAGACCTTCATTTCCTCGGCCATTCCCATCCCGCCGTGCAACTGGATCGATTCCTGGGCAACCTTGCGTGCGGCCCGGACGATGTAGACGCGCGCCGCGGCCACGGCGCGGCCGCGCTCGATCGGGTCGACCTGGCCCGTGCGCGCGCCATCGACGCGTGAGCAAGCGAGCGCGGCCATGGACCGGACCTGCTCGAGTTCGACGTACAGGTCGACGATCCGGTGCTGCAGCGCCTGGAACGATCCGATCGGCACGCCGAATTGCTTGCGCGTCTTGAGGTATTCGAGGGTCGTCTGGCAGGCGAAGTCGATCACGCCCACGGCCTCGGCGCAGAGCAGGGCGGCGGAAAAGTCGAGCGCTTCCTTGATCGCCTGGCGAACGGGCTCGCCGCTGGCGTCGCCGATCCGGCCCCCGGGCGGATCGCCGGCGAGCGCGGTGGCGCCGAAGCGCACCTCCGCAGCCTGGCGATTGTCCAGCAGCCGGTAGCCGCGAATCGCCATGCCTTCGGCCTTGGCCGGTACCAGCACGACGACCGGCTCGGCGTCCGACGGTTCGTGGTCCGGTGCCACGGTGACCAGCAGCCAGTCGGCTCGATCGGCGCCTTCGACGTCGATCTTGGTGCCCTCGAGTGCCGCACCGTTCGCGCCGAAGCGGACCGGGTCGTCATGGCCGGCTTCGGTGGTGTCGTCGACGTGGGCCCATGCCAGGCGCTGTTCGCCCGCTACGCATCGTTCGAGCAACCGGCGGTACGGCGCCGGATCGGCAGCGCCGGATGGCGCCGACTTGACGTCGCCGGCCGCCACCGGACCGTCGAGCAGCCGTTCGAGCAGGACGCAGCTGGTGAGGTGGGCCATGACCGGCTCGACGACCAGCGCCTGGCCGAGCAGCGCCATCGGCTGCATCAGGTCGACGGCGCCGGCGCCGAAGCCGCCGCTCGCCTCGGACACGGGCAGCGACAGGACGCCAAGTTCGGCTAGCTGACCCCAGAAGGCATCATCGACGCCCGGCGCGGTTGCCAGGCGCTTGGACCTTGCCTCGAACGAATAGCGGTCGTTGAGCAGTCGACCGAGCGAGTCGGCCAGCTGCCGTTGCTCGTCGGAGAGTTCGAAATCCATCCACCTTCTCCCGTCTCTCTTGCGTCGCCGCGTTCGCTCGCGCGCGGCGCTGGCGCCGTCAGAGGCCCAGCATCATCTTGGCCATGATATTGCGCTGGATCTCGTTGGAGCCGGCGTATATCGACGTTTTGCGGTAGTTCGCGTACCGCGGCCCGAGGCTCGCGGCGAAGTGGTCGAATGCCTCGTCGGCCCATTGCGCCGAGTCGAGCGGACGGATGCGCTCGGCCCGGGTGCCGCCGGCTTCCATCATCAGCTCGGTCAAACGTTGCTGGATCTCGGTACCTCGAAGCTTGAGCATCGAGACCTCGGCCCCCGGCGGCTTGCCGCCGCGAAGCTGGTCGAGAAAGCGCAGATTGGTGATCTCGAGCGCCATCAAATCGATCTCGAGTTCGGCGACCTTGTCGGCGAAGCGCGGGTGCTCGATCCACGGCTTGCCGGCATGGGTTCGATTGGCGGCCCAGGCCTTGAGCTTCGCCAGTTCGCGCTTCGACGCCCCGACCCGTCCGGTGTTGAGCCGCTCGTGCCCGAGCAGGAACTTGGCCACGGTCCAGCCCTTGCCCTCTTCGTGCACCAACTGGTTCGCCGGCACCTCGACATTGTCGAAGAACACCTCGTTGACCTCGTGATGCCCGTCCATCAGGATCAACGGCCGGACGCTGATCCCGGGTGACTTCATGTCGATCAGCAGAAAGCTGATGCCTTCCTGACGGATCCGCGACTCGGTGTCGGTGCGGACGAGGCAGAAGATCCAATCGGCGAAATGGCCGAGCGTGGTCCAGATCTTCTGGCCGTTGACGATGTACTTGTCGCCCCGGCGCTCGGCGCGGGTCTTGAGCGACGCCAGGTCGGAGCCCGAGCCCGGCTCCGAATAGCCCTGGCACCAGAAGTCATCGCCGTTGTAGATCCGGGGGAGGAAGCGCTCCTTGATCTCGGGCGAAGCGAAGCGGATCAGCACCGGACCGCACATCGCCAGGCCGAACGGAACCAGTCCCGGCGCACCGGCGAGGCTGCATTCCTCCTCGAAGATGAAGCGCTCGACGGCGCCCCAGCCGGTACCGCCCCATTCCTCGGGCCAGGCCGGAGCGACCCAGCCCTTCGCGGCCAGGATCCGGTGCCAGCGCAGCAGGTCGTCGCGTCCGAGTTCCTGATAGCTGGCGACCTTTTCGGCCAGATCAGCCGGAATGTTTGCCGCGAGCCAGCTGCGCACGTCCTGGCGAAAGGCCTCTTCCGTTGCCGAGTAGTTCAGATCCATGGCGGTGCTCCGCGGCGGACGCTTCGTTGAGACCGAACGTCAACTGTACCAGCGTCGTGCGACCGCAATCGACTGCCGGATGGCGATGACGGCGTCGCCGCCGACCGGCGTAAGCGCTTCGATACAGACCCCCGGCACGGGTGCGCCGCATTGGCCCAGACTGTCAAGGAAACGGGACACGATCGGACCGGCGTATCGGTGCCAGCCGTGCTCGTCGTCGAGCGGTGCCAATGCGGGTTCGGCGAGCTGGATGTGCCGGACGAGCGTGCCGTGACGCGTGAGCACCGCCCTCAGGTCCTCCCCGACCAGGCCGGCGCATCCGACGTCGAGCACCAGTCCGAACCCGGGCTCATCGATCCGCCTGACCAGGGTGGCAGCCTGGTCGTGGTCGACGAGGAAATCGTTGCCGTAACTGCTGTCGATCGGCTCGACGGCGAGGCAGGTTCCCGCGTCCGCCGCCTGGCGGGCGAGTGGCGCCAGCGTGGCCGCGGCCCGTTCGATTGCCTCGTCGGTCGGCAGCGCGCCGCGGATCCGGTGCGGCCAGGCACCGAGCACCAGCACGCGCGCACCCAACCGCGCGGCGAGATCGATCCGCTCGGCCAGGCGCGCGACCAACGCCGCGCGCGAGCCGTCGTCGCCGAACAGCGCCGGGACGATGGCGCCGTGCGCCGTTCCGTGGAGCAGCGCCTGCAGACCGACGATCGCGATCCCGCGGTCGGCCCACCGGCGACGGACCGCTTCGGCCGCGACCGGGTCAACCGCACCGACGGGCTCGAAGTAGCGACTGGGGGCGATGTCGATCCGGTCGATACCGTCGGCGATCAGCGCGTCGCCGACCCGGTCGTCGTCGGCCGGTGGCCAGAGGAGGTTCGAGACCCCTAGTCCCACGTGAACCGGTAGGCGAGGCCGAACATCAGGTTGGGCTGAAGTTTCTGCTTCACCAGCGGACTGGCCGCTGCCTCTCCGACCAGTCGCACGAGCGAGAACCGCGTCATCCAGACCCAGTGATTGTCGGGTTCATGGACCAGCGTGGCCGAGACCGCGAATTCACGGAGGCCGGCCGACGGACTGTAGACCGGCAAGCCGCTGGCGGCGCTCTGCTGCGGCCCGATCCCGTAGTCGTTGTCCATGCTGCGGCGGTTGACGATGTTCAGCGCGGCGTCGAAGGCGACCACCATCCGCTCGGCGAGTATGTAGCGACGACTGATACCGATCGGCAGTTCGAGGTTCTGCTGCCGGTTGAGCAGGTCGCTGATCAGCGTGGCCGACAAGGTCGTCTGCTCGTCGATGAAGTAGCGCAGCCGCAGCCTGCCGTAGAGCGTCGATGGCAGCGACTTCAGCCCCAGCGCCGCGCCCTCTTCGGTGACGTCGCGGCCGCGGTTGATCGAGAAGCCGAAGCCGTAGGCGAAGCGGTTGCGGACTCTCAGCGGACCGCTGATGCCGGTGCGCTCGCCCCGGCCCGTCTGCTCGACCCGGGCGGTGGCCCGGGCCACGCTCTGCGTGCTGATCGAGTATCCGCGCCAGGTCAGGCGGGCCGCCGGCGAGAGCGAGTAGCCCCAATCGGAGGCGCCGGAATACGACGGACCGGCCGACAGGGCCGCGCCGATCACGAACTCGTTGTCCCTGCTGTAGCGGCCGTCGAGGATCAGCCGCTCGAGCGCCGCCGTCGCCTGCGCCGCCACCGGAGGCGCCTCGCTCGCGGCTTCGCTGGGCGCTTCGCGCGCCTTGCGTGCCAGCTCATCGTCCTCGGCATCGCCCGGTACCACCGGCTCGGGCGTCCCTTCAGGACGGTGCAAGACCCGCGGTACTTCGTCTTCGCTGCTCGGGGCCGGTTCGGCGTCGGGCTTCGCCCCGGCGGGGCGATCGGGGTCGGGGCTGCCCGCGGCCAGGCGGACCGCGTCGGCAGTCGCTGGCTGATGCAGGCCGTCGATCCTGGATCGAGCGGCAGCCGCAGGGTTCCGCCGCCGTGGCGCCGCCGGGGTTCGAAGGCTGATCGGTTCCGGGAGCCGCGCCGCCGTTGGCGCCGGCATCGCTCGCACGGCCTGGGCCGGCGGGCGATCCGCTCCAGCTGCCCGGCCAGCGGCGGCTGCGGCGGCCGCTGGCAGGCTGGCGGCGGCGGCGGCGACCGGCAGGCGGGCTGCGGCGGTCAAGGCCGTCAGGGCAAGTGTTGCGAGAAGGCCCGAATAGTGCACGCTGGCCGCATGTGGGCGTCCCACTCGTTGCCGCAAATGCGCCGCAGGGTCCACCCCTGTTTCGCGGCCACCGTGTCCTGTGCTCAAAACGGCGTTGGATCGGCGCATTTGTTGGACAATACCATCGGCTCAGTAATCCAGTTATCAGCTTGCCATTGAACAACGATCCGGCTCACCGGGCCCATACCGGTGACCTTAGGGTCCTCGTGATCGAGCATGACCCGGCGTGGCAGGCGCTCGTCTCGAGCGGCCTCACGGGGCGGGGCATGACAGTTCATTGTCGGTCGGGCGTCGCTGCGGCACTGGCTGACTTCGATCGCGCCGCGCCTGATGCTGTCCTGGTCGACAACACCCTCCCTGACGTCGACGGGCTGGAGGCGATCCGGCAACTGCGCGAGCGTATCGGGGCACGTCCCATTCCCGTCGTGCTGATGTCCGCGCGAGATGACGAGCGGCTGATAGAAAGCGCGTTCGAGGTCGGTGTCAGCGACGTGAGCCTCAAGTCGCTGCAGTGGACGCTGCTGTCGGAGCGGTTGCTCCATCTGGTACGCTCGGCCCGCGCTCAGGCGACCCCGGCCGCGGCGCTCGAGCCCGATGCCAACGATGGCGGTGCGCTGACCACGATGGCGCAGGAGATCGAACGTGAAACCCGCGTGCCCACGGCCACGGACCCACTGACCGGGCTGGCCAGTCGGTCGGGCTTCATCCAGCTCGGGAAAGAGCAGCTGTCGCGCCAGACCGGCAAGTGCGGTGCGATCGTCCTGATCAATCTCGATCGCTTCAAGCGGCTGAACGAAACGCTGGGCCCTCGGGTTGGCGACCGAGTGCTGATCGAGGTCGGCCTGCGGCTGCGCCACGCCTTTCGCCACCTTTCGGGCACCAGCCTGACCATCGGGCGACTGGCGAGCGACGAGTTCGCTTTGTTGTTCGGCGACCTTCCGAGCGTCGCCGTGGCCGAGCGCATCGCCGAGATCGCCTTCGCCCATCTGAAGAAGCCGCTCGCCTTCGACGGGCTGGAACTGCTGGTCCGATGTTCGATCGGGCTGGCGGTCTACCCCCAGGACGCGGATAACATCAACGACCTTCTCGCCCGCGCCGACATCGCGTTGTCCGAGGCCAAGCGCCGCGGCGGCAATCATGCGGTGGGGTTCGATGCCGCCCTGGGCCGGAACCTTCGCGACAACTACGGCATGGCGGCGGCGCTGCACTACGCGCTCGAGCGCGACGAGTTGACCCTCCACTACCAGCCGATCCTCGAGGTCCGGACCGGTCGGATCAGCGGGGTCGAGGCATTGATGCGCTGGCGTCGCGAGGGCCGGTTGATCCCGCCGAAGGATTTCATCCCGCTGGCAGAGGAGAGCGGCCTGATCTTCCGGATGGACGAGTGGGTGATCTTCGAGGCTTTGCAACAGGTTCGCCGCTGGCAGTCCGAAGGCATCGGCCTTACTGGCGTCTCGGTCAACATCAACGTCCGTCACCTCGGCCAGCAGTCGCTGATGCGTGCCGTCAGCCGCGCACTCGAAGCGAGCCAGCTCGATCCGTCGACACTGACGCTGGAGCTGACCGAATCGGACGTGATGCAGGACGTCGAGCGCTCGATGAGCGCGTTGAACGGCCTGCGCGACATGGGCGTGCGGCTCGCGCTCGATGACTTCGGCACCGGTTATTCGTCGCTCGGCTACCTGACGCAGATGCCGGTCGATTGCCTGAAGATCGACCGCTCGTTCATCCACGACATGCAGGAATTCCCGCAGCAGCTGATGGTGGTTCGAGGCATCGTGGCGTTGAGTTCGGCGCTCGGCCTGGCCACCGTCGCCGAGGGTGTCGAGAGCGACGAGGATCTCCGCGCGCTGCGGCGCATCGGCTGCCAGCTGGTCCAGGGTTTCCTGTTCGCGCAGCCGCTGTCGGCCGGCGATTTCGCCGGCTGGTGGCGCGAGGCGCTGGCGATGTCGGCGCAACCGTACGCCGGCCAGCTCGAGCATGTCCTGCTCTGAGGCCACGCCGCGAGACGCGATGACCGAGCGATGACGGAGATGACCGAGCGATGACGAAGATGATCGAGCGATGACCGGCGCTGACGAAGCGATGTCCGGCGAGACCAAACGACGACCAAGCGATGACTGATCGATGACTGACGCCGACCCCGAAGCCCTGAAACGCGCCGTTGCCCGGCGGGCGCTCGAACTGGTCGCGCCCCGGACTGTCGTTGGCGTCGGTACCGGCTCGACGGTCGCGCACTTCATCACTGCGCTCGGCGAGCAGCGCCGGTCGTTCCCGCGCGCGGTATCGAGTTCGGAGCGCAGCACCCGGCTGCTGCGCGAGCAGGGGATCGACGTGCTCGACCTCAACGAAGTCACGGCCGATGGCGGCCGGATCGAGACCTACGTCGACGGTGCCGACGAGGTCGATCCGGCGCTAGCCCTGATCAAGGGCGGTGGCGGTGCGCTGACCCGCGAGAAGATCATCGCCGAGGCCAGCCGCCGCTTCGTCTGCATCGTCGATGCCGGCAAGCTCGTGCCAGTGCTCGGCGGCTTCGCGCTGCCCATCGAGGTGATCCCGATGGCGCGCGAACTGGTCGCCAGTCGGTTGCGCGCGCTCGGCGCCGATCCGGTCTGGCGCAAGGACGTCGTGACCGACAACGGCAACCTGATCGTCGCCGCCGCCGGGCTGGCGATCCGCGATCCCGAGGCGCTCGAGGCCGAGATCGAGCACTGGCCCGGGGTCGTCACCGTGGGCCTGTTCGCCAGGCGCCGGGCCGACGTGCTGCTGGTAGCGCGGCCCGATGGTGTCACAGTAACGACGCGCGACGATTGACCGGCGACGGCCGCGCGCAGACGAGGCAGGCCGCTACTCAGGCCGAGGGCCGGGCCGCTGCCTCGAGCCGAGGCCCGAGTGGTGCTCAGGCCGAGGGTGGCACGTAGCCGACGGGTTTGTCGGCTCCGCCGCCGAAGAAATAGTTCTCCATCTGCTGCGCCAGGTACTTCCGGGCCCGCGCATCGGCGAGGTTAAGCCGGTTCTCGTTGACCAGCATCGTCTGATGCTTGAGCCAGCCCTGCCAGGCCTCCTTCGAGACCTGCTCCCAGATCCGCCGACCAAGTTCGCCGGGGTACGGCGGGATGTCGAGGCCTTCGGATTCCTTGCCGAGCTTTACGCATTGCACGGTACGCGCCATCAGCATTCTCCAGTCAGTATCGGTAAGTCGGGCGCCGGCGGCGCGACTACAGTGTCTTGATCAGCACCTGGGACTTGCGCTGCCAGTTGTAGAGGTTCTTGCGCTCGCGCGGCAGGTCCTCGACCGAGCCCAGGCGAAACCCTCGCTTGAGGAACCAGTGCGCCGTGCGCGTGGTCAGGACGAACAACTTCTTCAGCCCCTGGGCCCGCGCCCGCTGCTCGATCCGCTGCACCAGGCGCTCGCCGTCGCCCTGGCCCTGCGTCTGTGGATTGACGGCCAGGCAGGCCATCTCGGCCATCCCGTCGACCGGAAACGGGTAGAGCGCCGCGCAACCGAAGATGACGTGGTCGTGGACGATGACGGTGAAGTTGCTGATCTCCGATTCGATCAGCGCCCGGTCGCGCTTGACCAGCGTGCCGTCGTCCTCGAGCGGCTGGATGATCGCGAGGAGTCCGCCGACGTCGTCGATCGTGGCTTCGCGCAGCGCCTCCAGCGTCTCCTCGACGACCATGGTGCCGACCCCGTCGTGGAGGAAGAACTCGAGCAGGACCGAGCCGTCGAGCGAATAGGGGATGATATGCGAGCGCGCGACGCCACCCTCGCAGGCACGCAACGCGTGCCGCAGGTAGTGGCGGGTGACGTCGGGCAGTCCGCCCGCGGCCAGCAGCTTCTTGGCTTCGACCTCGGATATCTCGGTCCGGACGTTGCCGCTGTCGTCGAGCACGCCCGGGACCTCGGTCACGTAGACGAGCTTGTCGGCATCGAGCGCGATGGCCGTGGCCGCAGCCACGTCCTCCATCGTGAGGTTAAACGCCTCGCCGGTCGCCGAGAAGCCCACGTTGGACAGCAGCACCAGCAGGTCATTCTCGAGCGAGGTGCGGATCCGCCGGTCGTCGACCTTGCGGACCAGTCCGCTGTACATGAAGTCGACGCCCTCG
The DNA here is from genome assembly GCA_040510055.1 of Burkholderiaceae bacterium. Lineage (GTDB taxonomy): Bacteria > Pseudomonadota > Gammaproteobacteria > Burkholderiales > Burkholderiaceae_E > Lautropia. The sequence goes on from JBEVJQ010000377.1 coordinate 9,977, forward strand.
ACGATGCCTACCGGCCGCGCGAGGACGAAGTTGCCCGAGACCACGCGTACCGCCGAATGCGCCATCGGCGTGTTCGGCAGCCCCTGCGAGAATCCGGCTTCCAGATCGAGGCGGATCTCCCCTGCAGCCTCTTTCGCGCACTCGAGCGCCACGTGATCGGTGATTCGCAAGCCATGGTGATAGCGTGGCGTCTGGCCGCGCAACCGCAACTGCTCATTGATTTGCGGCCGGCAGCCGCTGACCACGACCAGGCGCACGCCCATCGCGTGCAACAGACTCAGGTCCTGGATCAATGCGTTCATTTGTCCGGCCGCGACCAACTCGCCGGGCACGGCGATCACGAACGTGCGGCCGCGAAGGGCGTGGATGTACGGAGCGACCTGGCGCAGCCAGGCGACGAACTGTTCGTTGTCCAACGGCGGGATCGGCACCGGCGGTGTCGCCGGCGCCTCAGCGTCCGGTGCCGCCATCGTCTGCGCCGCCGCGACCGCCGCCTCCGGGTCCGCGACCGCCGCCTCCGGGTCCGCGACCGCCGCCTCCGGGTCCGCGACCGAGATCTCCCGGTCCGCGACCGACATCTCCGGGGGCGCGACACCCGTTGCGACGACGTCGGCGCAGGCGGCGGCCGCAACCGGACCGTCGTCAGCGGAACGGGCAGGCGAAGGCGCCGCGGGCGCGAGGTCGGTGGTCATCGGGCGCTTGCGTTCCCTCGATTGCAATCAGGATCCGGAGCCAGTGGGGCCCGGCAGCAACCGATCATTATAATTTCCTCGTGACCGCCGGCCCGCGATCCGACCCTCTTGTGCGCGTCGCGCCAGCCGATCCGTCGGCGTTGGCCATTACCCCTGGTGTGCAAGCAACAAGGCCGGCGGCCATCGATCCCGCGCTGGCCGCCCAGATCGCGTCGCTCCCGGTCGTGGGGCGACGCGCCGAGATCGTGGCTGCGATCCGTTCTCATCCGGTCGTCATCGTCAGTGGCGAGACCGGTTCCGGCAAGACCACGCAGTTGCCCAAATTCTGCCTCGAGGCGGGCCGCGGTCGCCGCGATCCGGCGACTGGCCGCGGTGGCATCGTCGGCCACACCCAGCCGCGACGGATCGCTGCCACGACCGTGGCGCATCGGATCGCGACCGAACTCGGGACACCGCTCGGCGTCGATGTCGGATATCGGATCCGTTTCGGCGAACGGGTCTCGCCGTCGCTGCGAATCAAGCTGATGACCGACGGCATCCTGCTCGCCGAGAGCCAGTCGGATCGGCTGCTCGCGCGTTACGACACGATCCTGATCGACGAAGCGCACGAGCGCAGTCTCAACATCGATTTCCTGATCGGCTACCTGAAGCGCCTGCTCGAGGGGCCGCGTCGCGACGACCTCAAGCTGATCATCACCTCGGCCACGATCGATGCGGCGCGCTTTGCCGCGCACTTCGCGTTCGATGGCAAGCCGGCACCGGTGATCGAGGTTTCGGGCCGGCTCTATCCGGTCGAGATCCGCTACCGCCCGCCCGGCGCCACCGGTGGCGGCGCGACCGATGGCGCGGAGGGCGCGACTGCGGCTGGTGGCGGTGCCGGGACTACGGCTAGTAGCGGTGCTGGTCGCGACGCTGCCGGCGGGCGCAGCAATGGCAACGCCGCCCGTGACGACCGCGGCAGGGGGAGCGACGCCGACGAAGACGTCGACCTGCCCGTTGCCGTGGCCGATGCACTCGCCGAGTGCCGGCGCGCTGGGCCGGGTGATGCGCTAGTGTTCCTTCCGGGCGAGCGCGAGATCCGCGACTGCGCCGTACACCTGCTGCGCGAGATCCGCGCCCACCGGATGGCGGCGGCAGAAATCCTGATGCTCTACGCGCGGCTGTCGGCGGCCGACCAGCAACGGGTGTTCGAACCCGGCGTCGGGACCCGGATCGTGCTGGCGACCAACGTCGCCGAGACCTCGCTCACGGTGCCACGGATCCGCTACGTGATCGACTCGGGACTCGCGCGGGTCAAGCGCTATCGGCTGCGTGCCAAGGTCGAGCAGTTGCTTATCGAACCGATTGCCCAGGCTGCTGCCGACCAGCGTGCCGGCCGCTGCGGCCGCGTCAGCGACGGTCTCTGCATCCGGCTCTACGATGAAGCCGGCTTCGCTCGGCGCCCGCGGTTCACCGAACCCGAGATCCTGCGCTCCTCGCTTGCTGGTGTGCTGCTGCGGATGCGCTCACTCGGATTCGAGGCCGCCGATCGCTTCCCGTTTCTCGACCCGCCGTCGAGCCGAGCAATCGCCGACGGCCACGCGTTGCTGAACGAGTTGGGCGCCATCGATCGCGAGCAGGCGCTGACCCCGATCGGCCGCGCGCTGGCGCGCTTTCCGGTCGATCCGCGGACGTCGCGGATGCTGCTGGCCGCCCGCGACGGTGGTTGTCTGCCCGAGGCGCTGGTCATCGCGGCTGCGTTGTCGACCCAGGATCCGCGCGAGCGACCCCCGGCGGCGGCGCAGGCGGCCGATCAGTCGCATGCGCGTTTCGCCGACGGCGACAGCGATTTCGTCGCCGCGCTGATGCTGTGGCGCTACTGGCAGCAGCAGATGTCGGGACGTGGGGCGCGGGCGGAATCGCAGCGCGCGCTCGCGCAGCGGCTGGGTCGCGAGTTCCTGTCGGTGCGGCGGTTGCGCGAGTGGGCCGACGTCCATCGCCAACTTCGCGACCTCGCCCGCGAGGCCGGCTGGAAGGGGGTCGACGACGGCGCGCCGGCGGTCGCGAAGGATGCGAAGGACGCGAAGGCCGCGAAGGCCGCGAATGCCGCGAATGCCGCGAATGCCGCGAATGCCGCGAAGGACGCGAAGGACGCGAAGGACGCGAAAGACGCGAAAGACGCGAAAGACGCGAAAGACGCGAAAGCCGAGAAAAGGGCGAAAGCGGCGAAGGTTGCGAAAGGCGCGAACGCCGCGACCTCTGCGCTGGCAACCGAGAACGGCGCGGCAACGGTCGACGCGAGCGCGCGCCGCGCGCTCCATCGGGCGCTGTTGACCGGTCTGCTCGGCAACGTCGGGGTCAGGGCCCCGGACGGCTCGCACTACCTCGGAACGTTTCAGCAGAAGTTCCTGATCCATCCGTCTTCGGCGCTGGGCCGGCGTCGGGCGGCACGCGAGGCGATGGCCGGCGCTGCGGGCGATCGGTCGGGCGGGTCGGAAGCGTCGGTTACCGGGACCGGCGGGGCCGATGGCACCGCAGGCAGTGCCGGCCGCTGGGTGATGGCCGCCGAGATGGTCGACACCGGTCGGCTCTACGCCCGGACCGTCGCGCGGATCGACCCGAAGTGGATCGAATCGGCCGCCGGGCACCTGCTCGAACGCACCCAGTCCGACCCTCGTTGGGATCCCCGCACCGGGCGCGTGGTCGCGAACGAACGCGCTTCGCTCTACGGCCTGGTGATCTATAGCGGCCGGCGGGTCGCGTTCGACGCGATCGACGCCGCCGAAGCGCGTCGGACGTTGATCCGCGAGGGGCTCGTCGCCGGCAGCTGGCCGGGCGATCCGCCGTTCATCCGCCACAATCGACGCGTGATCGAGGAAATCGAGCGGCTCGAACACCGGGCCCGACGGCCGGACCTGCTGGTCGACGACGAGACCCTGTTCGCCTGGTTCGATGCCCGCGTGCCGCCAGGCGTGACCTCGGCGCGGCAGCTCGAGGACTGGCTCGGGGACCACGGCGATCGGCACGCCCTCGATCTCTCGCGCGAAGCGCTGCTGCGGCGCGAGGCGAACGACGTCGACAGCGACCGCTTCCCGCGCGAGTTGGAGATGAACGGCGTGCGGTTCGCGCTGGACTATCGGTTCGAACCGGGTAGCGCCGACGACGGCGTCACCCTCACGGTGCCGCTGTATGCCGTCAACCAGGTCGATGCACGGCGCATCGACTGGCTCGTTCCCGGGCTGCTGCCGGCCAAGGTCGACGCGCTGCTGCGAACGTTGCCGCAACGGGCCCGGGGGCGCGCGCAACCGCTGAAGGAGGCCGTCGCCGGCTTCGTCGCCGATCACCTCGGCTCCGGCGGATCGAGCTCGGCTTCGGCGGCTGGCGGACGAACCCCGCCGACGGCGCTGATCGATGCATTGATCGCCGACCTGCGGCGGCGTCGGGCGCTGACCGTGCTGCCGGGCGACTTCCGTCCCGAGGCGCTGCCCGACCACCTGCGGATGAATCTGCGCGTGGTCGACGAGCACGGCCGGCAGTTGGGACAGTCGCGCCAACTGGCCCGCCTCCAGGCCGACCTCGGCATCGAGGTCCAGGGCAGTTTCCAGGCCGCCTTGGCACGAGTTTCGGCGCGGTTCGCGGTCCGTGTCGGCGGGCCCTCCGGCGGGCCCTCCGGCGGGGCGCCAGGCGCGGTACAAGGCGCGGTACAAGGCGCGGTACAAGGCGCGGTACAAGGCGGGGCGCCAGGCGCGGTGCCAGGCGCCGCGTCCGGCGCGACGGCGGTCGCGGCACCGGATCGCGGCGTGCGCGCCATGCCGCCCGACGCTGCCGACGAGTCCGCCCGAGTCGTCGCATCCGGCGCAGCCGACGACCCGGCCGTTGGCGTGCCACTCGCTGTCGGCCAGCGGTTCGTCGACTGGCGCTTCGGTACGCTGCCGGAGATCGTCGAACTCGAGACGCCCGACGGCGCGACCCTGATCGGCTATCCGGCGCTCGCCGACCGCGGCGACTCGGTCGAGCTCCGGCTCCACGACGTTCCGGAAGCGGCCGAACGAGAGCACCGGACCGGCGTCGCCCGGCTGTTTGCCATCGCGCTGGCCGAACCCATCCGCCAGTTCCAGCGCGATCTGCTGCGCGACTCGAGTCTGCAGTTGCGGATCGCTTCGCTCCCCGGCCAGGAGAGCGCCGAACCGATCGCCGACCAGATCGTCGCCGCCGCCATCGAGCGCGCCGCAATGGCCGACGGGCTCCCGGTCGATGCAGCGAGCTTCGCGCAAGCCGTGGCCGCCGCGCGTTCGCGGATCATCCTGCTGGCTGGCGAACGGCTGCGGCTGGTGCGGACCATCGCCGACGAGTACGGCCAGGTACGCCGCGCGCTTGCCCAGGCGAAGGGCTTCGCCGCGGTAGTGAGCGACGTCACGGCCCAACTGCAGGGTTTGATGCCTCCGGCGTTCGTTCGGTCGACGCCGTTCGACCATCTCGCGGATCTGCCCCGCTACCTTCGCGCGATCGTCGTACGTTTGGATAAACTCCGGAGCCAGCCGGACCAGGATCAGCGCCGGATGGCCGAGGTCACCGCGCTCGCTGCCCGATGGCAGCGGCGCCGACGGGCGCTCCAGGGTGCCCGCGACCCGGCGGTCGAGGAGTTTCGTTGGATGCTCGAGGAGTTGCGGGTGTCGCTGTTCGCGCAGACGTTGCGCACGCCGTTTCCGGTATCGGTCAAGCGGCTCGAGAGGATCCTGGATCAGCATGAAGCCCATTGACGCCGACCGGCACTTCGGCCAGTCACGGCGTGCCGTCGGGCGCGCGTTCGCCGGCCTGGCCGCCACGGCATTGGCCGTCGGTCGCGCCGAGGCCTACCCTGGGGCCGGGGCACCCGACGCGCAGGCGATCATCGGTAGCGGGCCGTCGGCCGCGGTCGCGACGTCGGGCCGCCGGCCGCACGTCATCGTGCTCAATTCGCGCGATGCCACGGTCTCGCTGATCGACCAGGACCGGCGGGTCGAAGTCGGCCGGGTCGATGTCGGCAAGGAGCCCCACCATCTGTTGCCGACGCCGGACAACCGCCAACTGATCGTCGCGTGCTCGGCGTCGGACGAACTGTTCCTGCTCGATCCGCACACGGGCGACGTACGCACCCGACTGCGCCGGATCGACGATCCGTATCAGCTCGCGTTCTCGCCGGATCAGCGTTGGTTCGTCACCGCGGCGCTGCGTCTCGATCGGCTCGACATCTATCGTTGCGACGAGGGCGGGAAGAGCGTCACCGGTCGGATCGCAGTGGCCAAGGCGCCCAGCCATCTCTGGTTTTCGGCCGACAACCGCCACGTCTTCGTCACGCTTCAAGAGAGCAACGAGATCGCTGCCGTCGACGTCGTCACCGGTCAGATGATCTGGCGCCTGCCGGTCGGCAAGCAACCGGCCGGCATCATCATGTCGCCTGACGACCAGTTGCTCTACATCGGCATCATGGGCGAGGATCACGTCGAAGTCGTCGACTGGCGCGCGCAGCGCAGCGTCGCACGGATCCGCACCGGCGCCGGGGCGCACAATTTCCGTGGCGTCGGCGACGGCCGACACCTGCTGGTCTCCAATCGCGTTGCGGGCACCGTTTCGGTGATCGACCTCGAAACCCGCGCGGTGGTCTCGGAGATCGCCGCAGCCGGCGGACCCGACTGCATTGAACTGGCCGACGATCGCCGAACACTCTGGGTGACGACGCGCTGGAACAAGCAAGTCTCGGTGCTCGACCTTGCGAGCGGGAACCTCCTCGCCCAGATCCCGGTGGGACGGTCGCCGCACGGCGTCTACCTGCACAACCGGGCACCACTGATCTGAGCGGGTGAGCGGGAAGCAGACCTCCTGGAAGCTCGTGACCGCCGCCGTTGCGGCGCGGATCGCGATGACGGCGCTCGCGCCGTTGTTGGCCGCTCTCGGGTTCGCCGGTGCCTGCCGCGCTGCCGACGGATCGGCCGGGCAGCAACCGGCAGCGGCCGACCGGACGTCGGCCGCGGTTTCCGCTGCGGCGACGGCTTCGGTGACGGCGACGGCTTCGGCGACGGCTTCGGCTTCGGCTTCGGCGACGGCTTCGATGACGGCTTCGACGACGGCTTCGATGACGGGTTCGACGACGGGTTCGACGACGGGTTCGACGTCACCGGCGACGCCGTCATCGTGCCGCGGGACCGTCTACCTTACCCTCGATACGGGCAACATGCGTCACGCCGAAGCGATCGCGGCGATCCTCGAGCGT
>JBEVJQ010000378.1:0-2746 GCA_040510055.1 Burkholderiaceae bacterium
TGCGCCTGGTAGCTGCGCGCGCCCGTGCCGACGTCGAAGGCCCCCAGCTCGCCGCTGGCGGTGGCGAACAGGATGCTTCCGCCGGTGTCGGCCGAGCCGACAGCGTCGCTCGGCAGCTGATTCGCCCAGCGCAGCGCCCCGGAGCCGGCGTCGAAGGCGAAGAAGAAGCGGTAGTCGTGGACGACCGCGACGTCGTCGCGGAATCGGGCCCGATCCCCATCGACGCTCGCCCGCCAGAGGATGCGGTTGCGATCGATCGCCGAGTAGTCGACCTGCTCGGGCCGGTACATGTCGTACCAGTACGAGGGACGCACGAACGCCGGCAGCTTCGCCCGCAGGTAGCCCGGCGCTTCGCGCGAGCCGCGCGACGTCGACGGCGCCATCAGGAACACGCCCCGCGAGCCGAAGAACAGCCCCTCGGGCAGCGCGCGCACGAAGGTCGCCGCCTCCTGCGTCGACAGCACCTGGGCCAGCTCGTTCCCGTTCGAACCGTCGAACAGGAAGACGTATTGGCAACGACCTCATGGCAACGACCCAGGGCAACGACCCAGGGCAACAACCTATGGCAACGGGTGGCACGACACACCTTGCGGCAACGAACTTGCAGTAACGCCGCGGCGGCAACTTGATGGCAATGACCTCGCGGCACGAAACCGGCAGCTGATCCACCGACCGGACGACGTAGGTTTACGCGCGTAAACTCAGATACAGGCTAGACGCTAAGTTTACTGATGTAAAGTAAGGGTTATCCCCATGAACAACCCGCCGCCACGCAGCGGATCGACCGTGGCCAGGAGCGCCGTCTCGGATCAGACGCGGATCGCGATCCTCGACGCCGCTTGGGACCTCGTCGCCGAAAGCGGGCGCCTCGAGGCCGGCCAGGCCGAGATCGCCGCCCGGGCGGGCGTGAGCCGCCAGACCGTCTACCTCGCGTTCGGTGGCCGTGCCGGCCTGTTGCTCGCGATGCTGCACAACCATGACCGTCGGTCGCCGCAGGTGCGACGGTTGAACGAGGTCGCCCAGGGAAGCGGCGATCGCCCGCAGGATCTGTTCGATTTCCTGGGCGCCTGGCTCGATTACCTGCCCGACATCTTTCCCGTGGGGATCCTGCTCGATGCGGCCAGTCTCCATGACGCCGAGGCGGCTGCCGCCTGGGACGACCGGATGAAGACGGCACTGCTCACCGGTGTCCGGGTGATCGCCCGGCGACTCGAGGCGGCCGGGTGGCTGGCACCCGGCTGGTCGGTCGATGCGGCTGCCGAACTCGCATGGAGCCTCGTCCATCCGACCGCCTGGCGCTTGCTCGTGATCCAGTGCGGCTGGTCGCCCGACGCCTTCCGGCAATCGCGATTCGATCTGATTGGCCGCACCTTGCTGGTCGCCGAACCGCCGACGGCGGCCAAGGAACGAACACGCCGCCATCGTTCGCGCGCCGGTTGACGTCCTGAAGGACGCAGAGGACGATCGCGCGGATCAGGAAACTGCGGAGGTACGAGACGTGACGACGGGACATCGGCAGACAAGGGCGGGACATCGGCAGACAGGGAATGGGCGGACGGCAAGGATGCTGTTCCTGGCGCTTTGCGCGAGCTGCGCGCTGGACGTCCAGTCGGCACCGAGGCAGGACGTACTCGACCGGGTACAGAAGGAGAAACCCGCCGTCATCGAGACGCTGCGCGAGATCGTCGGCATCGATTCGGGCAGCCGCGACAAACCCGGACTCGACAAGCTCGCCGCGCTGATCGGCAGCCGGCTCGAGGCACTGGGCGCCAAGGTCGAACGGGCCTCGGGCACCGCCGAGGTCGTTGCACTCGAAGACACGCCCAAGGAGATCGGCGACATCGTCATCGGCCGCCTCACCGGCAAGGGCACGCGCGACATCCTGCTGCTCGCGCACATGGATACGGTGTATCCCCCAGGAACAGTGGCAAAGTTGCCATTCCGGATCGACGGCAACCTCGCCTACGGTCCCGGGATCGCCGATGACAAGGCCGGGGTCGCGCTGATCCTGCACACCTTGGCCCTGCTGAAGGCCCAGGGGTTCGACGACTATCGCAAGCTCACCATAGTCATCAACGGCGACGACGAGATCAGCTCGCCGGGTTCGCGCAAGGTGATCGAACGGGTCGCGGCCGAGCACGAGGTCGTGTTCTCGTGTGAACCGACGCCGGTCAAGATCGACCGGCTCGATATCGCCACGAGCGGCATCGCCTCTGCGAGCATGATCGTCCACGGCCGCAGCTCGCACGCCGGCGCCGCGCCCGAACTCGGTCGTAATGCACTGACCGAGCTGGCCCATCGGTTGCTGCAGCTCGGCGACCTCAGCGATCCGTCACGCGGCATCAAGTTCAACTGGACCATGGCCCAGGCCGGCACGACCCGCAACGTCATCCCCGACCGGGCCACGGCGATGGCCGACGTCCGGGTGCAGAAGCTCGATGACTACGCGGCGATCGAACAGAAGTTCCTCGAGACGGCGAAAGGGCCGGCGCACGTCCCCGACACGAAGGTCGAGACCAGTTTCCAGCAGCGCCGGCCGCCGCTCGAGGCAACCGACGCCTCGCGGGCGCTGGCGCGCAAGGCCCAGGGTGTCTACGCCGAACTCGGGAAGAAACTCGGCATCGAAGACTCGGGCAGCGGCGGCGGCACGGACGCTGCGTTCGCCGCGTTGTCGCGCAAACCGGCCGTGCTCGAAAGCTTCGGCTTCGCCGGCGCGAACTATCACTCGAACGAGGCCGAATACATC
>JBEVJQ010000379.1:0-5826 GCA_040510055.1 Burkholderiaceae bacterium
GAAATTCTCGGTCTCGGAATGCCGGAACCAATTCGCCGTGGGGGCCGATCACGACCGCCGCGTGATGAAGTCCTATCAGGCGACGCTACCGCTGATCGACGGCTACGCGAAACGGATCTCGTACGTGATCACGCCGGCGCATCGGATCGCGTTCGCCTACGAATCGATGGGCCACGAGGAGCACGTGCCGCGCACCCTCGCGGCCGTCAAGGCGCTGATTGCGGACAACCCGCGATAGCGGTGCCCAGACGATAGAGCTGCTCCGCCATCGAGCGCCATGGTGGAGCGCTCATTGATCGACTTTCCGTTGTCGACCTTCGAGACGCACCGCGTGCAGAATGACGGCAGTTGGTAGCGCTTCGAGCCTGGCGTTCTCGTCCTCGAGTTGCTCGAGCTTGCGCAGCTCCGGGAATCTGGACCAGTTGCCGGCCAGATGCCTATGCCGACCTTCTTCGGCCGATCAGTGCCGCAGCTTCGACAGCGGCGGCATCAACCGCAACGGCGATTTGTCGGCCAGCACGGTGCGACCGCCGAACGACGCCTGCAGCAGTTCGCCGACCGCTTCGGACTGCTCGCAGAACGACTCCAGCACCGGGCCGAACAGGCTCGGAAGGAAGGCCTCGATGGCCACGTCGCAGCGAGCATTGACGGTGTCGCCGTCGAACGAGAAGCGGATCCGGCCGTCGCCGCCATTGAGCCTGTTCAGTTCGGTGAGCAGGGCTGTCGACGTTTCGATACCGACGAGAAGCGGCGAATCCACGACGACGGCGGTCCGGTCCGGCGTCGGCCGGATCAGGATCGCGCAGGTACCGTAGCGCAGCCCGACGACGCCCTTGTCGTTGAATGCCAGGTCATCGATGCCGGTGAGCGCCTGCAGCGTCTTCAGCACCCGGCCTTCGAGCCAGGCCTGGCGATCACCGGGTGCCGCCCGCATCAGGCCGAGCTCCATGAACTCGAGCTCGTTGCCGTCGGTGTCCTGCGCGCTGTATTCGAGGAACTGCGGATGCGGCACGCCCAGAACTTCGCGCAACGTCCGGGCGGCCAGGGCCGCGAGCGCATCGTACGGAACCGGCGTGGCGACGTCGATATAGTGGTTCGGGCTGCCATCGGGATCGGCCTGCGGGGTCGAGGACCGCGCGCTTCCGGACGGCGGTCGCCAGCCCAGTGCGCCGAGCCGCGCCACTTGCGTGTCGTCGAGGCGGTCGCTGCCCGTCAGATATTCGTTGCTCACGGCCTCGACGCGCATGCCGAACGATCCCTGGGCATAGAACTGGACGAAGCGGTTCGACCCCTTGGCAGTCAGGATCAGGAATTGGTCCTCGCTCAACTGCTCGAGTACCGCGGCGAGGCTACCGATGAACGGCAACCAGGCGGTCGAGATCTTGCGAAGCGAATCGGTGCGGGTAGTGGCGGCGAGCGAAGACGTCATGTTCGGCGTTCGACTCCGTGCACCGCGCCCGCGAAATCGCGGTTCGATGCCCTCGGTCCCTGGAAGGTTGCCGCCCGACTATAGCCTTGGTGTCTCGCGACCGGGCTTCCGGTCAGGCCGCGTGCGCCGTCCGTTCGTCGGCCGAGGACGGTGACCGACCGTCCATCGCCTTCAATCGACCCGCACGCCGGCGCGATTGACGACTTCACCCCACTTGCGGATCTCTTCGTCGAGGTAACTCGCCAGTTGCTGTGGCGTGCCCCCCGCAGGATCGACGCCCATCTCGACCAGTTTGCGACGCAGCGCCGGATCCGCGATGATCCGGTTGGTTGCCTCGTTGAGCTTGCGTACCGCCTCGGCCGGCGCGCCCTTCGGCACCAGCAGCGCGAACCAGGTCTGCGACTCCATCGGCATTCCCAGTTCCTTCATCGTCGGAACATCGGGCAGCGCTGCCGACCGCCGATCGGACAACACCGCGATCGGGCGCACCTGGCGCTGTTCGATGAATCCCTGGGCGCCGGTCACGAGGTGGAACATCACCTGGATCTGATTGGCCATCAGGTCGGCCGTGGCTTGCCCGACGTTGTTATAGGGCACATGGGTCATGAACGTGCCGGTCTGCTGCTTATAGAGCTCAGCGGCCAGGTGCATCGAACTGCCGTTGCCCGACGAGGCGTAGTTCAGCCGCCCAGGGTACTGCTTGACGAACGTGGTGAAGGCCGCAAGGTCGGTGGCGGGGAGATCGTTGTTGATGACCAGCACGTTCGGCACGCCGCCAATCAGGACCACCGGATCGAAGTCGCGCTGGGGATGCCAGGGCAGATTCCGGTAGAGGCTGATGTTGGTCGCCAGCGTCCCAGCCCAGGAGAACAGCACGTTGTAGCCGTCGGCCGGCAGCTTCGAAGCCAGCGCTGCACCGATGTTGCCGTTGGCGCCCCCATGGTTTTCGACCACGACCCGTTGATTCAGTGCACGGGTCAGTTCCTCGCCGATGAAGCGCGAGACCGGGTTGGCCGTGCCTCCGCCGGCATTGGCCGGCACGATCATTCGGATCGGCCGGGCCTGTGGCCACGGCTCGCCCTCGGCCCAGGCAGCGGGCGCGAGCGCGGTCGTCGCCGAGAACGCGAGCAGGCCGATCGGCCCGAGCCGTCGGATCAACCCGGGCCGGCCGATCGACCCGAGCCGTCGGATCAACCCGAGCCGTCGGATCAACCCGGGCCGGCAGAGCCGGCCAATCGATTCGAGACCGCCGAGACCGCCGGAAATGCCGAGCCGCCCAAGATAGCGGGAGGCGAGCCGCGTTCGCAACGTCGCAGCAGTGGCCGTGCGGACGGCGGAAAACTCGAGCGGATGACTGGTCACTGGCAACTCCGGCGGTCCGACGCCGCCGCACTGTCATCCGGCGGTGCGTCGAATCCGTCGATAGTAGTGCCGACTACAATTGAATCGCCCATGTCCGATGACCTCGCCTCCGCCGGCGTGCCGCACGGTCCGCCGGTGTTCCTGTCGCTGTCCGAATTCGATGCGCGCCCGGTACGGGGCATCCTCACCGACATCGACGACACCCTGACCCGCGACGGTCGGCTGCCGGCCGAGGTCTATACCGCGATCACGCGACTGGTCGCCGCCGGCATCCCGGTCGTGCCGGTGACGGGGCGGTCTGCCGGCTGGGCCCACCTGATCGCCCACCATTGGCCTGTGGAGGCCGTGATCACCGAGAGTGGCGGGCTCTGTCTGCACCGCCAGCGCGGGCAGCTGCACTGGCTGTTCCATGACGGCCGCGCCCGGATTGCCGACGATCGGGCACGCCTGGCCGAGGTCGCGCAACGCGTGATCGCGGCGGTCCCGGAACTGCGGATCGCCGACGACAACGCCTTTCGGCTCGTCGACTATGCGATCGACCACGCCGAAGCTGTCGTCCCGGCCGCAGATCCGGCGCGCGTCGCCACGGCAATCGCGATGATCCGGGGTGAAGGGTTCAACGCCCGCGCCAGCAGCGTCCATATCAACGCCTGGCGCGGCGACTTCGACAAGGCGCCGATGGCGATGCACTACCTCGAAGCCGTCCTCGGCCTGGCACCGGCGGCGATTCGGGATCACTGGTGCTTCATCGGTGACGCGCCGAACGACGAATCGATGTTCGCTGCCTTTCCGCTGTCGGTCGGCGTGGCGAACCTCGCGCCTGTTGCCGACCGCCTGGTCCATCGCCCGCGCTGGCTCACCCGCGCGAGTCATGGCGAGGGCTTCGTCGAGTTCGCCACCCACCTGCTCGCGGCGCGGTGATCGATCGCAGCGCTCCGCCGACGCGGCTGTTGACGCTGGTCGTCGCCTCGGCGCTGTTCATGGAGAACCTCGACAGCACCGTCATCGCGACCTCGCTGGCAGCGATCGCGCGCGATCTCGCGGTCGATCCGATCACCCTGAAGCTCGCGTTCACCGCCTACTACGTGGCGCTGGCGATCTTCATCCCGATCAGCGGCTGGTGCGCCGACCGCTACGGCGCACGGACCGTGTTTCGCGCGGCAATCGCCGTATTCACGCTAGCCTCGATCGGCTGCGCGATGGCATGGGATCTGACCAGCCTCGTCATCGCCCGCTTCTGCCAAGGGCTGGGCGGCGCACTGATGGTGCCGGTCGGACGCCTGATCCTGCTGCGGACCATTCCCAAGCGCGACCTGTTGCCGGCGATGGCGTGGCTCACCATCCCGGCGTTGTTCGCGCCACTGATCGGTCCACCGGTCGGCGGCTTCATCGCCACCTACTATCACTGGCGCGGGATCTTCTGGCTCAATGCGCCGATCGGCGTCCTCGCGCTCGTCCTCGTCTCCCTCCTGGTGCCGAACCTGAAGGGCGACGAGCGGCGGCCTCTCGACCGGATCGGCTTCATGCTCACGGGGCTGGGCCTGTCGCTGACGATCTTCGGCTTCACCCTTGCCGGTCGCGGCCTGGCCGAGGCCGAGCTCGCCTGGAGCATGGTCGCGATCGGGCTGCTGCTCGTCGCGCTCTACGTGGCCCACAGCCGCCGCACGAGCAACCCGATCATCGATCTCGAGCTGCTGCGAATCGATACCTTCCGGATTGCGATGACCGGCGGCGTGCTGTTTCGCACCGGGATCGGAGCGATACCGTTCCTGCTGCCCCTGATGCTGCAGGTCGGCTTCGGCCTGTCGCCGCTCGACTCGGGGTTGCTGACCTTCGCGTCGGCGATCGGGGCGCTGACGATGAAGTTCACCGCCGGACCGATCCTGAAGCGCTTCGGCTTCCGTCGCGTGCTGCTCGTCAATTCCGTCGTCAGTTCACTGCTGCTGGCGGCAATCGCGCTGTTCAGTGCCGCGACCCCGGCGGCCGTGATCATCGCCGTGCTCGCCACCGGCGGATTCTTCCGCTCGCTCCAGTTCACCAGTCTCAACACGCTCGCTTACGCCGACGTCGATGCGCCGCAAATGAGCCGGGCGACCTCGTTCGTCGCCGTGGTCCAGCAGCTGTCGCTGTCGGCCGGGGTCGCGCTGGCTGCCATGTTGCTCGAAGCGTTCAGTCACGGCCGCGGCGGCACCCTGGTTGCCGACGACTTCCGTTGGTCATTCGCCGTGATCGGCGCACTGGCGCTGGGTTCGACGCTGGTGTTCTTCAAGCTCGATCGCCGGGCCGGCGCCGAGGTCTCCGGACACGGCGCCACGACAGCCGGACGGCCGTCAGTCGACGACGACGCGCAGGATCCGGCCCGATGACTCGACCAGCAGGTAGAGGTTCCCGTCGGGTCCCATCCGCACGTCGCGGATCCGTTCCTGCAACTCGGCCAGCAGCCGCTCCTCGGCCACGACGCGCTCTCCATCGAGCGTGAGCCGGATCAGGACCTGGCCCTGGAGCGTGCCGAGAAACAGGTTCCCCCGCCAGCCGGGGACCGCGGACCCCGTATAGAACGCCAGGCCCGCCGGCGCCACCGACGTCGGTACCCAGTAGTGTCGCGGCGGTTCGATTCCCGGGGCCTCGGTGCCCTCGCCTACTGGCTCGAAGGTGACGTAGTCGCGGCCATAGGTGATTCGCGGCCAACCGTAGTTCCTGCCGGCGCTGACCAGGTTTATCTCGTCGCCGCCTCGGGGTCCATGCTCGTTGATCCAGAGCTTGCCGCTCGCCGGCTCGCGGACCGCGCCCTGGATGTTGCGATGGCCCGTCGACCAGATCTCGGGCAGGGCACCAGGCGTGCCGATGAACGGGTTGTCGGCGGGGATCGAACCGTCGAGGTTCAGCCGAATGATCTTGCCGTAGTGATTGCCGAGCGACTGCACGATCTGGTTGTCGTTGCGATCGCCCAGCCCCACCCACATCGTGCCGTCGGCGGCGAACACGATTCGCGACCCGAAGTGAATGTCCGTTGCCGATGATGGCTGCTGGCGGAA
>JBEVJQ010000380.1:0-6620 GCA_040510055.1 Burkholderiaceae bacterium
CGAGAAGGTGCTGTTCGACCACCGCTATCTGCTCGGCGACGCCGCCACTGCCGGGCGGCTGTCGCTGCCGGGTCTGCGCGACGCGATCGTCGAGGGCCTCGAGTGGCTCTCTTCGCCGATCGGCCTCGTCTACCGCGACCTGATCACGCGCGACCCGACCGGCGAGATGATCCGGATGGTCGATCGGATGCAGCCGGCGCAATCGCCGCGCGTGATCGAAGGTGCCTGGGCATCGGCCGATGGCAGTCGGGCCATCCTGCTGGTGCGGCTCGATGCCGATGGGACGGCGATCGACCGCCAGCAGGCGGCGCTGGAAAGGATCGCGGCAACCTTCGATCGAGTCCGCGGCCAGGCCCCGGCGCAGCTGCGGATGACCGGCACGGCGCGGTTCTCGGTCGAGTCGCGGGCCGGGATCGAACACGACGTGGCCTGGTTGTCGGGGATCGGTACCGGCCTGATCGTGCTGCTGCTGTTGGTCGTCTACCGGTCGCCGACCCGGTTGCTGCTCGGCCTGATCCCGGTGGCGACCGGCGCACTCGCCGGCGTGGCCGCCGTGGCGGTCGTTTTCGGCAAGGTCCATGCGATCACGCTCGGCTTCGGCGTGGCGTTGATCGGCGAATCGATCGACTACGCGATCTATCTGTTCGTCCAGGGATCGAGTCCGAAGCTTTGGCGCACCGTGCGGCTCGGCGTGCTGACGTCGCTGATCGGATTCAGTTCGCTGCTGTCGTCGAGTTTTCCCGGTCTGGCCCAGCTCGGTTGCTTCGCGGTTTCGGGAATCCTGGTCGCAGCCCTCGTCAGCCGCTTCCTGCTGGCACCGCTGGTTGCCGCGGAACCGACCGGGATGCCGCCCTGGCTGCTCACCCTGGCCCGGTCTCTGCCGCGGCTGCGCCGCTGGCGCCGCGTGCCACTGGCGGCACTGGCGGTGGCGGCGGTCACGATCGTCGCGGTCGCCGCCGCGCGGCCGATCTGGCAGTCGAGTCTCGAGGCATTGAGCCCGATCGCCGACCTCGACCGCCAGCTCGACGCCACATTGCGCAGCGACCTGCGCGCCCCCGATATCCGCCACGTCGTGGCCGTGCGCGGCGCATCGGAAGATGCGGTGCTGGCCGCGGCGGCGACCGTGGCCGAGCGGCTCGAACCGCTGGTAGCCGACGGCACCCTCGGCGGCGTCCAGTCGCCGTCGACCTGGCTGCCGGCGGCGGCGACCCAGCGCCAGCGGCGCGCGGCGCTGCCCGACCGGCAGACCCTGATCGCGGCGCTCGACGACGCGACCGCCGGGCTGCCGCTGCGTCCCGGGCGACTCGCGCCGTTCGTCGACGATGTCGTCCACAGCCGCGAACTCGAGCCGCTGACCGCGGCCGATCTCGGTGCCAGCGACATCGGGCTCGGCGTCACGAGCCTGCTCGTCACCGGCGACGGCGGCGTCACCGCGATGCTGCCGCTGCAGGCGGCATCGGCCGACGGCACGATCGATGCCGCCCGCGTCCGCAGCCAGCTGTTCGACCAGGCGCCGCCGCTGGCCACGACGACCGGCACCGAGGTCCACCTGCTCGACCTGAAGCGCGAGACCGACGCGCTCTATGCCGCCTACCTCGGCGAGGCGCTGACGATGGCCGCCGTCGGCGCCGTCCTGATCGTCGCGCTGCTGGCGCTGTCGCTGCGGCGCCGGGCCCCCGTGGGCCTGGATCGGCCGATGCCGTCGATCCCCGCCCGCGGCGCCGCCAGCAGCGGCGGACCGTCGAGCGGCGGGATCAACCTGCACTATCTGCAGCACCTGCATCCGGTGCTGCTGCCGCTGGTGGCCGCCGTGGTCTCGGTGGTCGGCCTGCTGGCCGTGGCCGGCGTCGCGCTGACGATCCTCCATCTGGTCGGCCTGCTGCTGACGGTAGCCGTCGGGTCGAACTACACGCTGTTCTTCGCCGATCGCAACGACGATCCGCGGGTGCTGGCCTCGCTGTTGCTGGCCAACCTGACCACGATCATCGGCTTCGGGATCCTCGGCTTCTCCAGCGCCCCGGTGCTGGCCGCGATTGGCCAGACCGTCGGCCCGGGCGCCGCGCTGAGCCTGCTGTTCGGGGCGATGACGAGCAACTCCCCCGACGGAGCGGATACTGCGAAGGCATGAACGTCAGCCGTCGCTGGCAGCCGTCGCCGTTGATCCGAGGATCGATCTGGCTGCACTCCGGGGCGGCCATTGCGGCCATCGTCCTCGTCATTTCCCAACCACCGTACTGGCCGCTGGCGCTCGCCGGGGTCGTCGCGGCGATCATCGTCGATCACCTCGTTCTCACGGCCGTCGGGCTCTGGCCCCGGAGCCGACTGCTCGGGCCGAACCTGGTCCACTGCCGCGACTGCGAAGCGACGCGCGGCCGGATCGTCCTCACGATCGACGACGGACCCGAGCCGCAGGTCACGCCGCGCGTGCTCGATCTGCTCGCCGCTCACGGGGCGCACGCGACCTTCTTCCTCGTCGGCGCCAGGGCAGCAGCGCATCCCGATCTCGTCCGCCGGATCGCCGCCGAGGGGCACGGAATCGAGAACCACTCCTATGCGCATGACCACGGTTTCTCGCTGCGCGGCACCCGCTGGCTCGCCGCCGACATCGATGCTGCGCAACGCGTGCTGTCGTCACTGGCCGGACGCGCGCCGCGGTTCTTCCGCGCGCCCGCGGGGCTGCGAAGCCCGTTGCTCGAGCCGGTCCTTGCCCGGGCCGGACTCGGGCTGGCGAGCTGGACGCGGCGCGGATTCGACACCCGGACCACAGACGCCGACCGCGTCCTCGAGCGACTGGCCGGCCACGACGGACGACGGCTGGCCGCCGGCGACATCCTGCTGCTGCACGACGGCCATGCGGCGCGCGATGCTGCCGGCGAACCCGTGATCCTGGCCGTGCTCGAGCGGTTGCTGGTCCTTTGCCGCGAGCGCGAACTGGCCGTCGTCTCGCTCGATACGGTGCTGCCGCAATGACCGGCCGGTCCGCCGGGCGACCGCGACTCGAGCCGGCGCTACTCGCAGCGGCGAGCGCGCCCTATCGGCCGGCCGGCCGCTTCGCCTACCACTTCGCCCGCGGCAAGCTCAATGGCGATCCGGCGTTCGGGGCAATCATGGCGTCGGACTGGATCGCCAGCGGCGACCGGATCATCGACCTCGGCTGCGGCCAGGGATTGCTGGCCGCCTTGCTGTGGGCAGCAGAACGCGATTGTCGCGTCGACGGCATCGAGTTGATGGCGGCAGATGTCGACCGCGCGCAGGTCGCGCTGGCTGTTGCCATCGCGCAGCGCCGCGCGAGCTTCGTCTGCGACGACATCCGGCACGCGGCCTTCGGCCATGCCGACGTTGCCGTGGTGCTCGACGTGCTGCACTACATCGACTATGACGACCAGCGGCGGGTGTTGGAGCGGCTGCGCGATGCGCTGTCACCTCGCGGCCTGCTGCTGCTTCGAGTGGGCGATGCCAGCGCCGGCCTGCCGTTCAGGATCAGCAACTGGGTCGACCGCACGGTGACCTTCGTTCGCGGCCACCGGCTCGGCCGGCTCTACTGCCGACCGCTGATCGAATGGCGGGCGGCGCTCGCGGCGCTGGGGTTCGCCGTGCGCGCGATCCCGCTGAGCCAGGGGACGCCATTCGCCAACGTGCTGCTCGAGGCGCGCGCGAGGTAGCGCAGCAAAGTACTCGCCGACGAAAACGCGTCCCGACGACGCTTGATAGACTGTCTCGATGCAACCGCTGCTGCTCTCGGCCTCGACCTTGACCTCGTGCCTGGGAACCGGCGCGGCGGCGACGTTGGAAGCGATGCGCAGCCAGCGCTCGGGCCTGACCCGCTGCCGCTTCGAGACCGCGGAGCTCGATGCCTGGATCGGCGAGGTCGCCGGCCTCGACGATGAACCGATCGGCGGCGACCTGGCCGATTTCGACTGTCGGAACAACCGGCTGGCCGCGCGGACGCTGGCAGCCGACGACTTCGAGTCGGCAGTGGCCGCCGCCGCTGCCCGCCATGGCGCTGACCGGATCGGCGTGTTCGTCGGGACCAGCACGTCGGGGATCCTGCAGACCGAACTCGCCTACCGCCGACGCGGAAAGGACGGCGCGTTGCCGGCCGACTTCCACTATGCGGGCACGCACAACTCGTTCTCGGTCGCCGACTACACCCGTCGCCGGCTCGGCCTGGGTGGCCCTTCGGTAGCGGTTTCGGCGGCCTGTGCATCGAGCGCGAAGGTGTTCGGCAACGCGGCCCGGATGATCGCCGCCGGCCTGATCGATGCCGCCGTCGTCGGTGGCGTCGACTCGCTGTGCCTGACGACGCTCTATGGCTTCAACTCGCTCGAACTGATCTCGCAGCAGGCCTGCCGCCCGTTCGACACCCATCGCGACGGCATCTCGATCGGCGAGGCCGGCGGCTTCGCACTGCTCGAGCCGATCGGATCGAACGTCGATCCGGCTGCGGTGCTGGTCGCGGGCATCGGCGAATCGAGCGATGCCTATCACATGTCGTCTCCGCATCCCGAAGGCGCCGGCGCGCGTGCCGCGATGGTCGCTGCGCTGGACGCGGCCGGGATCGCCGCCGCCGACGTCGACTACATCAACCTGCACGGCACGGGCACGCCATCGAACGACGCCGCCGAGGATCACGCCGTCCATGCGATCTTCGGCGACACCGTCCCCGTCAGTTCCACCAAGGGCGCGACCGGCCACGCCCTCGGTGCCGCCGGCATCGTCGAAGCCCTGGTCGTGGCGCTGGCGATCCGCCACCACCTGGCCCCGGCGGGACTCAACACCCGGGAGCTCGATCCGGTGCTGAAATCACGCTACCTGCTCGGCAATCTGAACACCCGGATCGACATCGGCCTGTCGAACTCGTTCGGCTTCGGCGGCGCCAACTGCGCGTTGGTGCTCGGTCGCGCCGATCGCCTGCCGCGAGTCCGGGTAGTCCATTGAGCGACGCGCGGCAGGCGCAGCGGCAGCCGCAGCCGCTGGCGGCATGGATCGACAGCATCGGTATCGTCGGCCCGGGACTCGACGACTGGCAGCAGGCCGCCGCGATCCTGCGCGGCGAGGCGCCGTGGCAGCCTGCCGCAACGACGCTGACGCTGCCACCGATCCTGCCCGCGGCCGAGCGCCGCCGCACCGGTGTCGCCGTCAAGGTGGCACTGGCCTGCGGCCACCAGGCAATCGGCACGTCGTCGTACGCGGCCGACTCGCTGATCTCGGTGTTCTCGTCGTCAGGCGGTGACGGCGACAACTGCCACGCGATCTGCGAAGCCCTCGCGTCGCCCGATCGACTGATCTCGCCGACCCGATTCCACAATTCCGTGCACAACGCGCCAGCCGGCTACTGGGGGATCGCCATGGGTGCGCGACCGGCCTCGACCAGCCTCTGCGCCCACGATGCGAGCTTCGCCGCCGGCTTGCTCGAGGCGATGACCGAACTGGCGACCGGCCGCCACCCGGTGGTGCTGATCGCCTACGATGCGCCCTACCCGGAGCCGCTGCGCAGCGCGCGGCCGGTCCCCCATGCCTTCGGTATCGCACTCGTGCTGGCGCCCGAGCCGACCGCGCGCGCCATGGCCGGCATCGAAGTGACGCTGGGCGAAGGGGTCGCGACCCGGCTCGACCAGCCGCCGCTCGAGGCGCTCCGGGCGACGGTGCCGACGGCGCGCGCGCTGCCGCTGCTGGCGGCGATCGCGCGCGGCACGGAGACGATCACGGCGCTCGACTACCTGGAGCCGATGTGCGTGATCGCGCGGCTGCGGCCGCGATGAACGCGTCGTCGGCCGGGCCGGTCGCGGCGCTGGTGCCGCACGCCGGGCCGATGTGCCTGCTCGGGCAGGTGACCGACTGGAATGCCGACGCGATCCGCTGCACGGCAAAGGTCGGCGACCGTCACCCGCTGAAGATCGGCGGCCGGCTGCCGGCGACAGCGCTGATCGAATACGCCGCCCAGGCGATGGCGGCCCATGGCCGGTTGCTTGCCCGCGACGGTTCCGGCAATCAGCATCCCCCGCGCCCCGGGATGCTCGCCGGTCTGCGCGCGGCCGAACTCTCCTGCCGTTGGGTCGAGGCGCGAGAACTCGTCATCGCCGTCGACCGGGTGGGTGGCGATGGCCACAACGTGCTCTACCGGTTCACCGTCGCCGGCGTCGACGGCGCGGCACTGGCCTCGGGCCGAGCCATTGTCGTGCTCGATCGGACCCCGGGAGAGCCGCGATGAACGCGAGCCCGCGACGCGCCCTGGTCACCGGCGCCAGCGGCGCCATCGGCGCCGCGATCGCGCGTCGGCTGGCGAGCGACGGCTTCGCCGTCGTCTGCCATGCCAATCGGCGCGTGGCTGCCGCCGAGTCCGTCGCAGCGGCGATCGTCGCCGCCGGCGGGACGGCCGAGGCAATCGGGTTCGACGTCGCCGATCGCCGGGCGGCGGCCGCGGCCTGCGCCCGACTGATCGAGACGAGCCCGATCCAGGTCGTCGTCCACTGCGCCGGCATCCATGACGATGCAGTATTCGCCGGCATGCGGCCGGAGCAGTGGCAGCGCGTCATCGCCGTCAATCTCGATGGCTTCTACAACGTCTGCCAGCCGCTGACGCTGCCGATGGTGCGCACGCGCTGGGGCCGGATCATCGC
>JBEVJQ010000381.1:0-23981 GCA_040510055.1 Burkholderiaceae bacterium
AGGAGCCGCCATTCAAGACCATCGCGGCCATGATGATCGGCTTCGCCCTTGCGGCCGTCGGCCTCGACTCCATCACCGGGCAGCTCCGCCTCACCTTCGGCTCCACCGAACTGCTGAACGGTTTCGACTTCCTGATCGCGGTTATTGGCTTGTTCGGCCTCGGCGAGATCTTCCTCACCATGGAAGAAGGCCTCAACTTCCGCGGCGGCAAGGCGAAGATCGATCTGCGTGTCGTGCTCCGCACCTGGATGAGCCTGCCGCAATACTGGATGACGTCGCTTCGCTCCTGCATCATCGGCTGCGGGATGGGCGTGACACCGGCAGGCGCGACGCCGGCGTCCTTCATGAGCTACGGCATCGCCAAGCGCGTGTCGAAGAACGGCAAGAACTTTGGCAAGGGCGAGATCGAAGGCGTCATCGCACCGGAGACGGCCGCTCACGCCGCCGGCACTGCGGCCCTGCTGCCGATGCTGTCACTCGGCGTCCCCGGCTCGCCGACTGCAGCCGTGCTGCTCGGCGGGCTTCTGATCTGGGGCTTGCAGCCTGGCCCGCTGCTGTTCGTCGAGCAGAAGGAGTTCGTCTGGGGGCTGATCGCGAGCATGTACCTCGGCAACATCGCCGGCCTGATCGTCGTGCTGACCTGCGTGCCCGCATTCGCGGCGATCCTGCGCGTGCCATTCGCCGTGATGGCCCCGGTGATCCTGGTGATCTGCGCGATCGGTGCCTACACCGTCCACAACAGCCTGTTCGACGTCTGGCTGATGCTCGTGTTCGGCGTCATCGGCTATGTGATGAAGAAACTCGACTACCCGCTGGCGCCGATGGTGCTTGCGCTGGTGCTCGGCGATCGCGCCGAGGATGCCTTCCGCCAGTCGATGCTGCTGTCGCAGGGCGACCTGGGAATCTTCTGGTCGAAACCGCTGGTCGGGGTGATCACGACGCTGGCCCTGGCGATGCTGCTGTGGCCGCTGGTGCGCCGTGCCATCGATTCGTTGCGACCCCTGGTCCAGGGGAGGAGCACGCCATGAAACCGATCCGTTCGCTCGCGCTTGCTGTGATCACCGCCTGTCACGTGGGTGCTGCACTGCTGGTGGCGGCCCTCCTCGCATCGAGTGGCTGGAACGAGGCGCGTGCCCAGAGCAGCGCCTTTCCCGACGGCCGGCCGATCACGATCGTGATGACCTTCCCGTCGGGATCGGGAGTCGACGTCGCCGGCCGGCTGATCCAGGAACCGCTCGAGAAGAAGCTCGGCGCGAAGGTCCTGATCGAGTACCGGCCGGGCGCAGCCGGCAACATCGCCTCGGAGTACGTCGCCCGCGCCCGGCCCGACGGGCACACGCTGCTGCTCGGTACGTCCGGCACCCATGCGATCAACGCCGCGCTCTACAAGCGGCTGTCGTTCGACGTCGAGGCCGACTTCACCCCGGTTGCGACGCTGATCGACGTCTCCAACGTCCTCACCATCAATCCGGCGGTGATCGACGTCCGGACAGTGCGCGAATTCATCGATACCGTTCGCGCCAATCCCGGCAAGTACAACTTCGCCTCGACCGGCAACGGGACCGGCACCCACCTGGCGTTCGCAGATTTCAACGCCCGCGCCGGGCTGAAGATGACCCACGTCCCGTACAAGGGTGGCCCCGAGGCGATGCTCGGCGTCCTCCAGGGAGATGTCTGCTGCATCATGAACCAGGTGCAGACGGTGCTCGGCCAGTGGCGGGCCGGCAAGGTGCGGCTGCTCGGCGTTACCACGCCCAAGCGGATCGAGGTCGTGTCGGAGATTCCGACGATCGCCGAAGGGGGACTTCCTGGTTTCTCGAACTACATCTGGTTCGGCCTGCTCGGCCCGAAGGATATGGACCCGGCCGTGACGCGGCGACTGAACGCGGCGATCAACGAAGTCCTCGAACAGCCCGAGGTGCGACAGAAGCTGGTCTCGACCGGAAACACGATCCGGATCGAAACGCCCGAGATGTTCCGCGAAACGCTACGCCGCGACCGCCAGCGCTGGGGTGAGCTGGTGCGATCGATCGGGGTGCAGATCGAGTAGTTGCTCGAGACAACGCGAAGCTTGCCGCGCTGCGCGACAGGGTGCGTTCGCCAGCTACTCCCACTCGATCGTCGCCGGCGGTTTCCCCGAGATGTCGTAGACCACCCGATTGATGCCGCGGACCTCGTTGATGATCCGGTTCGAGATCCGGCCGAGCAGCGGATGCGGCAAGGTCGCCCACTGCGCCGTCATGAAGTCCTGGGTCTGCACCGCACGCAGCGCCGTCACGAACTCGTAGGTCCGTCCATCGCCCATCACGCCAACCGACCTTACCGGCAGGAACACGGCGAACGCCTGCGAGGTCAGCTCGTACCAGCTCTTGCCGATCTCGTCGTCGGCGGCCAGACCGGCTGCCGCATCGGCCGCGGTCGCCGTCGTCCGGCGCAACTCCTCGATGAAGATCGCATCGGCCCGGCGCAGCAGGTCGGCGTACTCCTGGCGGACCTCGCCCAGGATCCGGACGCCGAGCCCCGGGCCCGGGAACGGGTGGCGATACACCATCTGGCGCGGCAGGCCGAGCGCGACGCCCAGCTCCCGGACCTCGTCCTTGAACAGGTCGCGTAGCGGCTCGAGCAGCTTCAGGTGCAACGTCTCCGGTAGGCCGCCGACGTTGTGATGCGACTTGATCGTCTTCGCCTTCTTCGTCTTGCCACCGGCGCTCTCGATCACGTCGGGATAGATCGTCCCCTGCGCCAGCCAGCGAGCGTCCGCGAACCGTGCCGCCTCGCGCTGGAACACCTCGACGAACCCGGCGCCGATGATCCTGCGCTTGGCCTCGGGGTCAGCGACGCCGGCGAGCTTACCCATGAAGTCGGCCGTCGCGTCGACGTGGATCACGCGGACCCCCAGGTGGTCGGCGAAGGTCTTCATCACCTGCTCGGCCTCGTTCAGGCGCAGCAGGCCGTGGTCGACGAACACGCAGGTGAGCTGGTCGCCGATCGCGCGATGGATCAGCGCCGCGGCCACCGACGAGTCGACCCCGCCCGAGAGGCCCAGGATCACGTGCTCGCCGCCGACCTGTTCGCGGATCGCCGCCACGGCATCGTCGACGAAGTTCGGCATGTCCCAATCGCCGGTGCAGCCGCAGATGTCGCGGACGAACCGCGCGAGGATCGCCCTCCCCTGCCGGGTGTGCGTGACTTCGGGATGGAACTGGATGCCGTAGAAGTGGCGCGCGTCGTCGGCGATGCCGGCGATCGGGCAACTGGCGGTAGAGGCCATCAGCCGGAACCCCGGCGGCATCGCCGTGACCTTGTCCCCGTGGCTCATCCAGACGTCGAGCAAGCCGTGACCTTCGGCGTTGCGTTGGTCTTCGATGCCGTCCAACAGCCGCGTGTGGCCGCGGGCGCGGACCTGGGCGAAGCCGAACTCTCTATGGTCCGAGTATTCGACCTTACCGCCGAGCTGCTCGGCCATCGTCTGCATACCGTAGCAGATGCCGAGCACCGGGACACCGGCCTCGAGCACGTAGGTCGGCACCTTCAACGCCTCGGCATCGTAGGCCGATGCGTGACTGCCCGAAAGGATGATCCCGCGCGCGCCGAACCCGGCGATGAAGGCGGCGTCGACATCGGCCGGATGGATCTCGCAGTAGACGCGGGCCTCGCGGACGCGCCGGGCGATCAGCTGCGTGACCTGCGACCCGAAATCGAGAATCAGTATCCGCTGATGGTTCATCCACTCAGTCGGTTTGTTGGTAGTTCGGAGCTTCCTTGACGATCTGGACGTCGTGGACGTGTGACTCCCGGATCCCGGCACTGCTGATCTCGACGAATTCGGCCTTCTCGCGCAGCTCGTCGAGCGTGGCAGCACCGCAGTATCCGAGCGAGGCACGTACGCCGCCGCAGAGCTGGAAGATGATCGCCGTGAGCGGACCCTTGTACGGGACCCTGCCCTCGATACCTTCAGGGACCATCTTCTCGGACGCGCTCGACGCATCCTGGAAATAGCGCTCGGCGCTACCGGCCCGCATTGCCCCCAGAGATCCCATTCCGCGATAGCTCTTGTACGAGCGGCCCTGGAACAGGATCACCTCGCCCGGCGCTTCCTCGGTGCCGGCGAACATCGAGCCGAGCATCACCGACGAAGCACCCGCGGCCAGCGCCTTGGCGACATCGCCCGAGTAGCGGACCCCGCCGTCGGCGATCAACGGGATGCCGCTGCCGGCGAGCACGCCCGCGACGTCGAGGATCGCGGTGATCTGCGGGACGCCGACGCCCGCGACGACGCGCGTGGTGCAGATCGAACCGGGGCCGATCCCGACCTTGATTCCATCGGCACCGGCCTCGGCCAGCGCCGCGGCGGCCTTGACGGTGGCGACGTTGCCGGCGACGACATCGATCCGCCCGAAGCGACGCTTGATTTCGCGGACCTTGTCGATCACGCCCTTCGAATGGCCGTGCGCGGTGTCGACGACGATCAAGTCGATGCCCGCCGCCGCCAGCCGTTCGAGCCGCTCGTCGCTGTCAGGTCCGGGCCCGATTGCGGCGCCGACGCGCAGCTTCCCGGCCGCGTCCTTGGCGGCCGCCGGATGCTCGGTCGCCTTGAGGATGTCCTTGACCGTCATCAGCCCGCGCAGCTCGAACGCCTTGTTGACGATCAGCACGCGCTCGAGGCGGTGCCGGTGCATCAGGGCCTGGGCCTCATCGAGGCTCGCGCCTTCGCGCGCCGTGACCAACCGATCGCGCGGCGTCATGATGTTGCGCACCGGCTGGTCGAGGTTCTGCTCGAATCGCAGGTCACGGTTGGTGACGATACCGACGACGTGGCGGCCCTCGACTACCGGCAGCCCCGAGATCCCGTGCTGGCGCTTCAGTTGCAGCACTTCGCCGACGGTCAGGTCCGGCGAGATCGTGATCGGGTCCGAGACGATTCCCGATTCGAAGCGCTTGACCTTCGCGACCTCGGCCGCTTGCCGGGTCGGGGTCAGGTTCTTGTGGATGATTCCGAGGCCGCCTTCCTGGGCGATCGTGATCGCCAGGCGGCTTTCGGTCACCGTGTCCATCGCCGCCGATACCAGCGGGATGTTCAGCGCGATGTTGCGGGAGATCCGGGTCTTGAGCGAGGTGTCCTGCGGGAGGATCTCGGAGTATGCCGGGACGAGGAGGACGTCGTCGAAGGTCAGTGCCTTACGGGCAGGCTGCATGGGCTCGAAGTCCGCAAAGCGGCATTATAGGCCGGCGATCGGCCATGATCTGCCGATGGTCCGATGGCATCCGGCACCGTTGGTTCGGGCGCGAGAATGAGCGTCAGATTCGCGCCACCAGGCGCCACGCCGGCCGCTCCGCCCTGGATCGGGGCGTGCACCGCCGATGCCTTCGAGCCGGGACCGTACGATGAATCCGCTCACCAGAGACATCCCTGTCCAGCGTGCCTTCGGGGCCCGCGGCCTCTGGCGCTCGGCAATTGCCGCAGCGTCGATGATCACCACCTTCGCGTTCGCGGAGCCGGCCCTGGCCCAGTATCACTGGACCGATGCGTCCGGCCGCAAGGTCTACTCCGACGTTCCGCCGCATCCGGCGGCGAAGGTCAGCAATCTCGTCAGGCGGCCGGACCCAGCTGCCCGCCCCGCGACCGGCAGCGACGGCGCCCGGGCGCAGGATGTCGCCGCGAATGGAGCTGCCGCGAACGGAGCTGCCGCGAACGGAGCTGCCGCGAACGGGACCACCGCCAACGGACCTGCTGGCGCCGGCGCCCAGCCGGCCGTACCGACGTCGCTCGCCGATCGGGAAATGGCGTTTCGCAAGCGCCAGGACGAGCGCGCCGAGGCCGACAAGAAGGCGGCGGAAAAGGCCGCAGCCGACGCCCGGAATGCCCAAGCCTGCGAGGATTCGCGCGCCGGCCTGCGCACCCTCGAAAGCGGCATGCGAGTGACACGGATCAACGCCGCCGGCGAGCACGAGGTGCTGTCCGACGGCGAGCGCCAGCAGCGGATCAGCGCCATCCGCCGCGACCTCGGGTCGCGCTGCTAAACCCGCGCGCCACCGTTCCTCAACTCGACCGCTTCCTTGCGCGCCGCGCGGCCACGCGCTGGTGACGCCAGGCCTTGGCGTCGGCGGTGATCGGCAACATCACTTCGATCCGC
Organism: Burkholderiaceae bacterium; assembly: GCA_040510055.1. Classification (GTDB taxonomy): domain Bacteria; phylum Pseudomonadota; class Gammaproteobacteria; order Burkholderiales; family Burkholderiaceae_E; genus Lautropia. The sequence goes on from JBEVJQ010000381.1 coordinate 6,135, forward strand.
GTCGGACCGGTCACGGGATCGTCGAGCCCGGCGCGCTGACCGAACTGCGCGAGCCCCAGGCGTCCGGCCGCGATCGCCACGGCGGCATCGGCATGCCCAGCCCGGGCGAGCACGTCGCGAATCGGCGTCCCGGCGACCACGCGCAGCAGTTGCCGGTCCGACTGCGCTTCGCCCTGGACGAACAGTTCGACCGCGAGCAGCGGACCGGTGCGCCGGCCAGGTCTACGGACGACCTGCTCGTCCACAGCTCGGCCGCGCGCGGCCTCAGTCGCCGGCCAATGCGGCCGCGCGCTTGACGAACGCGTCGACCATCGTCTGCGCGATCTGACCGAAGATCGGCCCGAGCAGGCGCGCCAGCAGCCCGCTGCGCATCGCGTACTCGAGCTTGAAATCGATCCGGCAGGCGTCGGGCCGAAGCGCCTTGAACCGCCATTCCCCATCGAGGTGACTGAATGGACCGTCACGCAACGTGAGCACGATCCGCTGCGGCGGCTCGAGCGTGTTCTCGGTGGTGAACGCCTGGCGGATCCCCTTGAACGCGATGGTGATCGTCGCCACCTGTCTGCCTTCGGACTGTTCGAGTACCTGGGTACCACCGCACCAGGGAAGGAATTGGGGATAGCGTTCGACGTCGGCCACGAGGTCGAACATCTGCCGGTCGCTGTACGGTACGAGGGCGCTGCGGGTGATCGTGGTCATCTCGATGCCTTGACCTGCGGAACAGGACATCAGGCGGCTTGGATAGAATCGGCGACCCTGTGACCGACCGATCGGCCACGGGCCGGGCGGCCCAACGCAAATCCATGGCATCGATCACAGAGAACCGCAAGGCGGGCTTCGACTTCTTCATCGAGGAACGGCTCGAAGCCGGTATCGCGCTCGAGGGCTGGGAAGTCAAGGCCATTCGTGCTGGCCGGGTCCAGATCCAGGAGGCTTACGTCATTGTACGAGGCGCCGAATTGTTCCTGATCGGCGCCCATATCACGCCGCTCGCGACCGCCTCGACGCACGTGAACCCCGACCCGACGCGCACGCGCAAACTGCTGCTGCACGAGCGCGAGATCGCCGGGTTGATCGGCAAGGTCGAGCGCGCCGGCTACTCGCTGGTGCCGCTCGACCTGCACTACACCCGCGGCCGGATCAAGCTTGCCGTCGGCCTGGCCAAGGGCAAGCGCCAGTACGACAAGCGCGAGACCGAGAAGGCCAAGGACTGGCAGCGCGAGAAGGCGCGCATCTTGAAAGGCCGGCTGCGCTAAGTTGCACTCGCGTTGCACGCGTAGGAGCCGCGCGCGCACGAGTTGCTGCTCGGCGGCTATCTTGGCGCGGAAGCCCGATCGACGATCGGCGCCGCCCCGGCGCCACGCGCGGGCCAGTTCGCGCTACCGGGATTGGCTTTGACGACAGTGAGCGCGCTGGCGACGAGGCCGGCCAGGTCGCCGAGATTCGATGGCAGGATCAGCGTGTTGTTGGTTCGGGCGAGCTTCTCGAAAGCGTCGATGTAGCGGTCAGCCACGCGCAGGTTGACCGCCTCGAGGCCGCCGGGCTGGTTCGAGGCCGCGCCGACGCGCTCGATGGCACGGGCGGTGGCGTCGGCGATTGCCGCGATCGCCGACGCCTCGCCCTGGGCGCGATTGATCTCGGCCTGGCGATCGCCCTCGGAGCGCTGGATGCTGGCCTCGCGCTCGCCGCTGGCGAGGTTGATCTGCTCCTGGCGGCGGCCCTCCGACGTCGCGATCACCGCCCGCTTCTCACGCTCGGCGGTGATCTGTGCCTGCATCGCCCGGAGGATCTCGACCGGCGGGGTCAAGTCCTTGATCTCGTAGCGCAGCACCTTGACGCCCCAGTTGCGCGCCGCCTCGTCCAGCGCGGCGACCACCGCCGCGTTGATCAGATCGCGCTCCTCGAAGGTCTTGTCCAGTTCCATCCGGCCGATGACCGAGCGCAACGTGGTCTGCGCGAGCTGCGTGATCGCGGCCTCGTAGTTGCTCGACCCGTACGAGGCCCGCATCGGATCGGTCACCTGGAAGAACAGCACGCCATCGACGGTGAGCTGGGTGTTGTCGCGGGTGATGCAGATCTGGCTCGGCACGTCGAACGGGATCTCCTTCAGGATGTGCTTGTAGCCGACGCGATCGACGAACGGAATGATCACGCTGAGCCCGGGGCTCAGCGTCCGGTCGTACTTGCCCAGGCGCTCGACGACCCAGGCGTGCTGCTGCGGGACGATCTTCAACGATCGGATGGCGAACACGATCGCCAGCACCAGGATCGCGAACGCGATGGTCGACGCGCTGAGGGTCACGGCAGTCGCTCTTCGATGGCGGAGGTGGGCGCACGAGACGGCGCGAATTCGCTGTCGGCCGCGAGCCGCAGCCGACTGCCGCTGACTTCACGAACGACGTATTGGCCGGCGTCCACTGGCTCGCCCGGCAGCAATTCGACCTCCCAGCTCGCGCCGCGGTACGAGACGCGCGCAAGCCCGTCCGCGCCCCAGCGCGGCACGGCGATTCGAGCGCCGATGTCCTGGTTGACGTCGGGATTGCGACTCGGCTCGGGGCGGTTCGGCCCGAACGGGCGGAGCTTGCGCACCAGCACAGCGCCCACCACCACCACTGCCGCCCCGACCGCCAGTTGCGCGGCCAGTCCCAGGCCAACCAGGCCGGCGATAGCGGCAGCCACGGCGCCAGCGGCCAGCACCAGCATCCAGAACGTGCCGGTCAGCAATTCGACGACGCCGAGCGCGATCGCGAGAAGCCACCAGTAGTCGGATCCTGCCATGGTGGGCGCGATTGTCCGACATTTCAGTCGCGGCCGAGGCGCCGGCGGCGGTCGCTGTCTACCGGAACAGACGGCGCCGCCGTTGCGGGGGGCAGGCGCGGCGCGAATTGCCCCTCTCGCGGCATTTCGGGCTAGCATCCGCGCCGTGCGTCGTCAAGGCGCCATCCTCTACAGGAGAGATTTCGATGTATCTTGAGAAAGTACTGGCCGTGGCGATCGGTACGACGTTCGCGGCCTTGTCGGGCGCCGCAACGGCGCAGACGGTGGTACGAATCGGACACGTGGGGCCGCTGACCGGCAGCATCGCCCACCTGGGCAAGGACAACGAGAACGGCGGCAAGCTCGCCATCCAGGATCTCAACGCCAAGGGCATCAAGATCGGCGGCCAGGCGGTCAAGTTCGAGCTTGTACCAGAGGACGACGGCGCCGATCCGAAGCAGGGAACGGCGGCGGCGCAGAAACTGGTCGACGCGAAGGTTGCCGGTGTCATCGGCCATCTGAACTCCGGCACCACGATTCCGGCGTCGCGGATCTATCACGATGCCGGCATTCCCCAGATCTCGCCATCGGCGACCAATCCGCAGTACACCAAGCAGGGCTTCAAGTCGGCGTTCCGGGTCGTGGCCAACGACAGCCAGCTCGGCGGCACGCTCGGCAAGTACGCAGTCAACGAATTGAAGGCCAAGTCGATCGCGATCATCGATGACCGCACCGCCTACGGCCAGGGCGTGGCCGACGAGTACGAGAAGGCCGCCAAGGCGGCCGGCGGCAAGGTCGTCGGTCGCGAATTCACCAACGACAAGGCCACGGACTTCGCCGCGATCCTGACCAAGCTCAAGGGCACGAGCCCCGACGTCGTGTTCTATGGCGGGATGGACGCCGTGGCTGGACCGATGCTGCGGCAGATGAAGCAGTTGGGGATCAACGCCAAGTTCATGGGCGGTGACGGCATCTGCACCACCGAACTGATCAAGCTCGCCGGCGGGTCGATGGGCGATGGCCAGGTGGTCTGCGCCGAGGCCGGTGGCGTCACCAAGGAGGGCGAGGCCAAGCTCAATGACTGGAAGGCCAAGTTCAAGAAGACATTCAATGCCGACGTCCAGATCTACGCGCCGTACGTCTACGATGCGGTGATGGTCATGGTTGCGGCCATGCAGAAGGCGGACTCGGTCGATCCCAAGAAATACCTGCCGGAGTTGCAGAAGATCTCGTACGACGGCGTGACCGGCAAGATCGTCTTCGACGACCGGGGCGACATCAAGGACGGCACGCTCACGCTCTTCACCTACAAGGGTGGCAAGCGCGAGCAGATCGCCGTCGTCAAGTAAGGTCCTGTTCCGGACGACGCCCTGCCCGCAGGCGGGGCGACGGGGCCGGATGATCGAGCGGGCGCCCTCCGGGGCGCCCGTTTCGCGTCAGCGTCCCCGCAGCCGCTCGAGGATCGTCGCGCGGACGCGATCGACGTGTTGCTGCATGGCGTGAGCCGCCTTGTCGGCGTTGCCGGCGCCCATCGCGTCGATGATGGCCAGGTGCTCGGAGCAGACGGCGACCCGGCGCGCCGGCATCCGTCCGAGGCGGACCATCGCCGTGCGCTTGCGCAGATCCTCGATCAGGAGCTGGAGAATCGGATTGCCCGATGCCGCGGCAATCTGGAGGTGCAGATCGCGGCCGACGTCGGCCAGAGCGGGCGGTGGTGGCTGGTCCTCGGGCAGGCCGCGCAGTTCGACGACCCGGTCGCGGATCCGCTGTAATTCGTCGCGGCCGATGTGGCCCGTGGCCAGTCGCGCCGCTTCTGCTTCCAGGACGCGGCGAACGCCGAGGATGTGGACGAATTCGTCGACGGGCAATGGGCGCACGATCAGCGTTCCCGACGGGTGCCGTTCCAGGAAGCGCTCGCCTTCGAGCCGGCGCGTGGCCTCGCGCAGCGGCGTTCGGGACATACCCAGCCGAGCGGCGATCTGGCGCTCGGTGACGATCTGATTCGGGACCAGTTCACCGCGCAGCAGCATCCCCATGATCGCCTGGTAGGCCAGTTCCGAAAGCGACCCGTCGTTGGTCGGGTTCCCCGGGATCGGGACGGCTTCGGACGTCATCGAGTTCATGGGGCGCATTCTCCGGGCTGAGGTCGACGATCCGGGGAATCCCGGTTGGAGTGCAAATGGTATACCGGATGCACTCTGTTGGGATTCTGCTGCTCGAGCCTGACCCACGCCGCACTGATGTACCGAGCGTCGCGTCGCGGCGGCCGAACGTCCGCGAGACCGACACGTCCGTTTCGGGCCGTGGCCTATTGCGGCCGAGGAGGTACCTTCATGTCGAAAACAGCTTTGGCCGCAGTTGCGTTTGTCGCCGTACTGAGCGGCGCAGCGCAAGCCGCCGACGTCGGGGTCAGCGTCGCGGTGAGTCAGCCCGGGTTCTACGGCCGGATCGAGATCGGCGGATTACCGCCGCCGATCGTGGTCTATCCGCAGCCGATGATCGCCCAGCCGGCGCCGGTCGCCGTCGTCCGCCGGCCCATTCACCTTCACGTCCCCCCGGGCCACGCCAGGAACTGGTCGAGGCACTGCCATCACTATCAGGCATGCAGCCAACCGGTCATGTTCGTTGCCGATGACTGGTACCAGACGGTCTACGTACCCGCCCGCCATGGCTTCCGGCCCGTCGCTTTGCGCGAGGACAGCCGGTTCGGCGATCGCGATGCGCACCACGGGCACGGTGGTCACGGCGGCCACCGTCCTCACGGCGGCCACGGCGGGCATCGCGCTCACGGTGATCATGGTGATCACGGCGGGCACGGCGGGCACCGTGCTCACAACGGCCACGGCGACCACCACGGCAAGGGCAAGCGGCACCGAGACTGAGACGAACGGCGCGGCGTCAGGTCGGTCGTCTCCGTCAACCCCTTACCCACCACCGCCCGACCCTCCGTCCACCCCCTGGCCGAGCCGCTGCCAGGTGCTGATGACCGTGTCGGGGTTCAGCGAGATCGACGAGATCCCGCGGTCCATCAGCCATTTGGCCATGTCGGGATGGTCCGACGGCCCTTGGCCGCAAATGCCGACGTACTTGCCCTTCTCGAGGCAGGCGCGGATCGCCTGCTCGAGCAGCGCCGTCACCGCCGGGTCACGCTCGTCGAATCCGGCTGCCACGAGTCCCGAGTCGCGATCGAGGCCGAGCGTCAGTTGTGTCAGGTCGTTCGAGCCGATCGAGAATCCGTCGAAGTATTCGAGGAAGCGGTCGGCGAGGATCGCGTTCGACGGCAACTCGCACATCATGATCACGCGCAACGCGGCGTCGTCTTCGCGGCCGCCCGGCTTGTCGCCGCGCTTCAACCCCTGCTCGGCCAGCAGGTCGACGACCTGGCGGGCCTCGTCGAGCGTGCGGACGAACGGCACCATCAGTTCGACGTTGGTCAGCCCCATGGTGTCGCGCACGCGCTTCATCGCTTCGCATTCGAGGGCGAAGCAATCGCGGAAGCTCTCGGAGATGTAACGCGAAGCGCCGCGAAAGCCGAGCATTGGATTCTCTTCCTCGGGCTCGTAGCGTGAGCCTCCGATCAGCTTGCGATACTCGTTGCTCTTGAAGTCCGACAGCCGGACGATCACCGTCTTCGGCCAGAACGCGGCGGCAATCGTGGCCACCCCTTCGGCCAGCTTCTCGACGTAGAACGCGCGCGGGCTGGCGTAGCCGCGGGCAACGCTCTCGACTGCCTTCTTCAGGTCGGGATCGACGGCGGGGTAGTCGAGGATCGCCTTCGGGTGGATGCCGATGTTGTTGTTGATGATGAATTCGAGTCGTGCCAGCCCTACTCCGTCGTTGGGCAACGCCGAGAATTCGAAGGCGAGCTGCGGGTTGCCGACGTTCATCATCACCTTGACCGGGATCTCGGGCATCGTCCCGGTCTCGATGTCGGTGACCTCGGTCTCGAGCATGCCGTCGTAGATGTAGCCGGTGTCGCCCTCGGCGCACGAGACCGTGACCAGGGCGCCATCGACGAGCGTGTCGGTCGCGTTGTCGCAGCCGACCACGGCCGGGATACCGAGTTCGCGGGCAATGATCGCCGCGTGGCAGGTCCGTCCGCCGCGATTGGTGACGATGGCCGCGGCCCGCTTCATCACCGGCTCCCAGTTCGGATCGGTCATGTCGGTGACGAGCACGTCACCCTGCTCGACACGATCCATCTCGGAGACGTCGGCGACCACGCGCACCGGCCCGGCGCCGATCTTCTGGCCGATCGCGCGGCCGCTGGCGAGCACGTCGGAACTTCCCTTGAGCTTGAACTGCTGCTGCTTGGTCTCGCCGGCCTGCGACTTCACTGTCTCGGGCCTCGCCTGCAGGATGAACAGCCCGCCGTCCTTGCCGTCCTTGCCCCATTCGATGTCCATCGGGCGGCCGTAGTGGTCCTCGATGGTCCTGGCGTAACGCGCCAGCTCGATGATCTCGTCGTCGTTGAGCGAGAACCGCGCGCGTTGGCCGACCGGAGTGTCCACGGTGCGGACCGAGCGACCGCCACCCGGGGACGACGTGTCGAACTCCATCTTGATCAGCTTGGAGCCCAACTGACGGCGGATGATCGGGTAATGCCCGGCCTCGAGCATCGGTTTGTGCACGTAGAACTCGTCCGGGTTCACGGCCCCCTGGACGACCGTCTCGCCGAGCCCGTAGGCGCTGGTGATGAACACCACGTCGCGAAAGCCTGATTCGGTGTCGAGCGTGAACATCACCCCGGCCGCGCCGAGGTCGCTGCGACACATCCGCTGGATGCCGGCCGACAACGCCACGCCCTCGTGAGCGAAGCCCTTGTGGACCCGATACGAGATCGCGCGGTCGTTGTACAGCGACGCGAACACCTCGCGAATGCGATCGAGCACGTTGTCGATGCCGACCACATTGAGGAAGGTCTCCTGCTGACCGGCGAACGATGCGTCGGGGAGGTCTTCGGCCGTCGCACTGGAACGCACGGCGACCGAGATCTCGGACGACGACTCGTCGGCGAGGTGGGCATAGTGCTCGCGGACCTCGGACTCGAGCCGATCCGGCAACGCCGCTTCGGCAACCCATCGCCGGATCTCGGTGCCAGCTTGAGCCAGCGCCTTGACGTCGTCGATGTTGAGACTTGCGAGCCGATCGGCGATGCGTTCGGTCAGCCGGTTATGCGAGAGGAAGTCGCGAAACGCGAGTGCCGTGGTGGCGAAGCCGCCCGGAACCTTGACTCCGGCATCGGCCAGCTGGCTGATCATCTCCCCGAGCGAGGCGTTCTTGCCGCCGACGACTTCGACGTCGGTCATGCGCAGCGCCTCTAACGGTACGACGTAGCGTCCTTCGAGTGAGTTCATGTTGGAGGGTTATGGCCATTGGTGAATAAATCGGTGGTGCGGCGGCGGCGCATTTGCGCGAGGCCTGGCAGAGGCAACTGACCCGGTAGAAGGCAACGGGGGTGCCCGCCTTCGGCTCCGGCGACCCGTCGACGCGGCTGCCGGTCTACGGGCTGCCGCTCGGCACAGCGGCCCGTCGTTGCGTTGGTGCAGCGACATTCCTTTCCGTCGGCGCAGCAACCCCACGCCCATCAACGCCGCGGTCGCCGCGGTCGCCGCAAGCTGCCCGCCCGCCAGTGCGCGGATCGACGCGGCGGTCCACGACGCCCGGACGCGCCATCGCGACGCACCAATCCGACGCATCAATCGGACGCGCCGACCCGACGCGTCGGCCCATCAGCGCGGCGGTCGTCAGGCCGGTGGACCAGCGCGAAGGCTCACCAGCATGGATGCCCGGCTGCGCAGCTACCGGCCTTTGCGAGCCCGACCGCTTCCCTGGGCCGCTGGGGCGACCGATATCAGCCGACGGGACAACTCCGCGGCTATTCTAGCGACTGCCCACTCGCCCCGGACCGTGACTTATGACCGACGCCGTGGCCGCCCCCCGGACACGGGTGCCGGCCGAGCGAACAGCCTTCTTCGTATCCGATGGCACCGGCATCACGGCCGAAACGTTCGGCAACTCGGTGCTGACCCAGTTCGAAGGGCTGAAGATCCGCCAGATTCGACTGCCCTTCGTCGATTCCGAGCAGAAGGCGCGACTCGCGGTGGCGCGGATCGACCGCCAGGGCGAGATCGACGGCCGGCGCTCGATCGTCTTTTCCACCCTCGTCAATCAGCCGATCAACGACATCGTCCGGACGGCCAATGCGCTGTTCATGGACCTGATCGCGACCTTCGTCGAGCCGCTCGAGCAGGAGTTCGGCATCAAGTCGACGCACACGATCGGACGTTTCCATCGCGGTGTCGGCAACGATCGCTATGGCGCTCGGATCGATGCGATCAACTTCGCGCTCTCGCATGACGACGGTGCCTCCCATACCGACCTCGCCAAGGCCGAAGTGATCCTGGTCGGCGTCTCGCGCTCGGGAAAGACGCCGACGACGCTCTACCTGGCCATGCAACACGGCGTCAAGGCGGCCAACTACCCGCTGATCCCGGAGGATTTCGAGCGCAGGCGTCTGCCCGAGGTCCTCTACCAGTACCGCAGCAAGCTGTTCGGCCTGACGATCGGGCCGCAGCGCCTGCACGAGGTCCGCAGCGAGCGTCGCCCCGGCAGTCGCTATGCAGCGCTCGACCAGTGCCGGATCGAGGTCGCGCAGGCCGAGGCCATGATGCGGCGCGAGAAGATCGCGATGCTGTCATCGACGACCAAGTCGATCGAGGAAATCGCGGCGACGATCCTCACCGTGATTCAGATCGAGCAGGACTAGGGAGGGTCCGCCCTAGGACTGGCGCCGCTGGCCGGTCGCGACACCGGTCCCGGGACGGTTGCGACCGTCAGAACGGTCGTCGGCCCGGGTTTCCTCGGCCTCGCGCGACAGCCATTCGGCGACGGCTGCGGTGGCCGTCGGCACGCGCGAACGCGGGTTGACGATCAGGAAGTAGGCACAGGCAGAGGATACGGCGTCAGCCTCGCGGCCGCCGAACGCCGGGACGAGCTTGCCCGACGCCAGTAGTTCGTCGACGATCGGCCGGCGACCGAGAGCGATCCCCTGCCCCAGGATCGCCGCCCGGACCACATCGTCGTAGCTGCTGAAACTCATCACACGCCGTGGCTGCGGATCGGGGATGTCCATCGACCGCAACCACGGCTCCCAGTCGATCAGCGCGATCCGATCGGCCCCGTCGATCAGTGACAGCAGCACGGCGCTGCCGAGGGCCTGCGCCGGCGCAGCGAAGGCCGTCTGCGGCGTGGACGCCAGCAGCTTCGGACTGCAGACCGGCACCACCAGTTCCTCGAACAGTTGCCGACCCTGTGCCCGATCGACCTTCAGATAGCGGACAGCCAGGTCGATGCCGTCGGCTTCGAGGTCGCGCGCCGCGAAGCTCACGTCGATCCGTACGTCGATGTCGGGCTGCAGGTGCATCAACCGCGACAGCCGCGGGACCAGCCACAACGACGCCAGGCCAGGCAGCGTCGTCAACGTCACCACGCTTCGGGCTGCCGGTGATCGCAGCCTCCCCGCCGCCTCGCGCAGCTGATCGAGCACCTCGCGGCAGGTGCGGTGGAGCTGTCGACCGGCGTCGGTCAGGTGGAGCGAGCGGTGGGCCCGCTGGAACAGCGCCACCCCAAGGTCGTCTTCCAGCGCTCGGATCTGGCGACTGACCGCCGACTGGGTGATTGAACGCTCCTCACCGGCGGCCGTGAAGCTGAGCAGCCGCGCGGCGGCTTCGAAGGTTGCCAGCAGGTCCAGCGGCGGAAGGCGGAAAGGATCCCGGGCCACGACTGCCTCCGGTTATGCCCGACCCCGGGCGGCGCCGCGCCGGCTGGCACATGGATGCGCTGGAGGAATGTGAACCATGCCGAGATTTCGTTTGAACGCCAGCGAAAACAAGACGACGATTGAGTCCGGATTATCGGAACCGAGCCGCTGATGGTCAACCCAGGCATGAACCACGGGAATGCCAGGGACGACCGCAGAGCCCAACGCAGCGATCGAACGACCACGCGAGGACATGATGAAACTGGACTCTCCTGCTTCGAGGATCGGACTGGCCGCCCGGGAGACGGTACGGCTTTCGCAAGGCAAGGGCGAAACCGTGGTCTGCCGCACCGGGACGATCTGGATCACCATCGACCACGACCGCCGCGACATCATTCTCGGTCCCGGCCAGTGCTTCGAGATCGACAGCCACGAAGCCGTACTGGTGCATGCGTTCGAGGTTTCGACGGTGGGGATCGTCGGCCGGCGTCGCCGGGCGACTGCGCCGGCGACGCGACTGCGTGAATGGCTGGTCGCTACGTTCGGTCGCGCGCCCGCGAACCGCGGTGGGCTGGTGACTGCGGGATCCAGCTAGTGGCTCGTTGGCGTCGTTGCTCGAACAGGCAGACTGCTGCCGCCGCGGTGACATTCAGTGACTCGACACCGTCGCTGTGCTCGATCGTGAGCCGCAGTGCCGCCCGGCCCGCGTCGGCGGCGCTGATTCCTTCGCCCTCGTTGCCGAACCACCAGGCGAGCGGCGGGCGCAGGTCGCTGGCCCCGAGCGGCGTCCCGCCACGGACGACGGTCGCGGCCAGTGGTATTCGCAGTCGCGGCCTGAGCGACGGCCAATCGATCGACTCGTAGATCGCCAGCGCGAACTGCCCGCCCATCCCGGCGCGCAACGACTTGGGCGACCAGCAGCCGGCCGTGCCCGTCGTGGTGACGACGGTCGGATGTCCGGCGGCGGCCACGGTGCGGATGATCGCGCCGACGTTGCTCGGATCCTGGATTCGATCGAGGATGACGAGGTCGCTGTCGAACGCAGCCGGCAGCGCTGGCGCCGGTGCTTCGATGATGGCCAGGACCGGGGCCGCCGACGGCAAATCGCTGGTCTGTTCGAGCAGCCGCCGACTCAACACCATCGGCGGCGCAAGCCGCGCCGCGCCGGGCAGATTCATTGCGGCCTCGCCGAGGGCCGCCTCGCCGAGGGCCGACTCGCCCACGGCCCAGTCGATCACCGTTCCGCCGCGCGCGAGCCAAGCCGCTACCAGGTGCTGCCCCTCGAGCACCGTCCGTCGCCCTGCCCTTCGGGCCCTGGCATCGGCCAGCAGCTGCCGCAGCGCCCGGTACCGCGGGTTCGCCGCCGACCGGATGACGGGTCCGGAGGCACTGGCCGTCATCCCGGCCAGGCGGGCACGACCACGGCGTCTTCGTCACCGGTTGCGGCGATCGAAAGGGGAAGGGCCGGCGCGCTGAAATCGAGGCTGCGCTGCGCAATCGGCGCGAAGCTCAGCCGATGGATAAGGCACGGGCCGAGGCGGATCAACGCTTCGCGATGCTCCGGCGTTCCGTAGCCCTTGTGCTGCGCGAAGCCGTAGCCGGGGTGCTCGGCGTCGAGCGCGCACATCAGGGCATCGCGCGCCGTCTTCGCGAGGATCGACGCCGCGGAGATCGCCCGATCGGAATCGTCGCCCCCGACGATCAGCTCGATCTCGCAGTCGAGTACCGGGGCTCGATTGCCATCGATCCGCGCCAATTGCGGACGCACGGCCAGGCCGGCAACGGCGCGCCTCATCGCCAGCAGCGAGGCCTGCAGGATGTTGATCTGGTCGATCTCCTCGACCGAAGCACTGGCCACGGCCCAGGCAGCGGCGCGGGCACGAATCAGCGGCGCCAGTTCTTCACGTCGCGCGGCAGTGAGTTTCTTCGAGTCCCGGAGGCCGCCGATCGGACGCCGCCGGTCGAGGATCACCGCGGCAGCATAGACCGGGCCGGCGAGCGGGCCGCGGCCGGCCTCGTCGACGCCGCAGATGATCCGCGAGGGTCGCCGGATCAATGGACCACCCGCGCTTCGGTGCCAGCGCCGACGCGTGCCCGCGACCCGCCGCGGACTTCGGTGGCGATCGCCGCCGCGACCTGCTCGGCGCAGCCGCGACGCAGGCTGCGATGCAGTTCGGCGAAGCGCTGCTCGAGGCGCTCGGCCGCGGCCGTGTCGTCGAGGGCCTCGAACAGCGCGTGGGCGATCGGATCGGGCTGCGCCTCGTCCTGGATGAACTCGGGGACGATGAAGGCGCCACACAGGATGTTGGGCAGTCCCACATACGGCAATAGTGACTGGCGCTTCATCCTGCGGTAGTCGACGTCAGGGACACGATAGGCGATCACCATCGGACGCCGGTAGAGGGCCGCTTCGAGCGTGGCGGTGCCGCTTGCGACCAGCACCGCGTCGGCCGCTTCGAGGACCCGATGCGACTGGCCGTCGACCAGCGTCACCGCGAGCGTCGGCTCGGCGGCCCGGATCGCGGCCACGTGCGCGCGCAACTCGGCCAGCCGCTCGCCGCTGGCCGCCGGGATGAGGAAGCGGGTTCGCGGCCGCGATCGTCCGACGATCGCCGCGACCGCGAGGAACAAGGGCGCGAGCCGGGCGATCTCGCCCTTGCGGCTGCCGGGCAGGAGCGCGATCACGGGGTCGCGGCTCGCGCTGTCGAGGCCGAGCACCCGCCGCGCCGCAGCCCGATCGGGAGTCACCGGGATCGTGTCGGCCAGCGGGTGGCCGACATAGGTGGCGCGGATGCCGGCTTCGCGGTAGATCGCCTGCTCGAACGGGAACACGAGCAGCATGTGATCGACGGCTTGCCGGATGGTCGAGATCCGCTCGGGTCGCCAGGCCCAGATCGATGGGCTGACGAAATGCACGGTGCGCACCCCGGCGCCACGCAGCCGTCGCTCCAGCCCCAGGTTGAAATCCGGGGCATCGATGCCGACGAACACCGAGGCCGGCCAACGCAGCAGGCGCCGGCCCAGCCGGTAACGGATCCAGAGCAGCGCCGGCAGCGCCTTGATCGCCTCGGCATAGCCGTGGACCGACAGCCGCTCGGCCGGCCACCAGGCGTCGAAACCGGCTGCGGCCATCCGCGCGCCACCGATGCCGCCCGTGGCAACGGGCTCGCGACCGTGGCCGCGGACCTGGCCGTCCAGCGCGCGCAGGACGTCGGCGGCCAGGAGGTCGCTCGAGGCTTCGCCGGCCACCATCCCCAGGTTCAACGCCTCGCTCCCATGCGTTCCGCCGAGGTCATCGGACGATTCCCCGCGTGACGCCATCGAGGAACGTGGCCAGCGGCCCGATCAGCCGGCGTTCGCTGTCGCCCTCCGCCGCCAGGCGCCGAATCTCGTCGCGGGCGTCATCGAACGACTTGGCGCTGCGGTAGAGGATCCGGTAGGCACGCTTGATCAGTGCGATGTCCTCGGCCGAAAAGCCGCGTCGTTTCAGCCCTTCGCTGTTGATGCCGAACGCCCGCGCCGACTGGCCGCTGGCGGTGACATAGGTAGGGATGTCCTGGACGACGACCGAGCTGATGCCGGTCATCACGTGCCCGCCGATCTTGCAGTACTGGTGGACGCCGGTGTAGCCGCCGAGCGTCGCCCAGTCGCCGATCTCGACGTGGCCGGCGAGGTTGACCGTGTTGGCGATCGTCACGTTCGAGCCGATCTGGCAATCGTGGGCGATATGGGCGTAGGCCATGATCCAGTTGTCGTCGCCGAGCCGCGTGGTGCCGACGTCCTGGACGGTACCGCGGTTGATCGTCACGCATTCGCGGATCAGGTTGCGGTCGCCGATTTCGAGCGCCGTGGCCTCGCCCGCGTACTTCTTGTCCTGCGGCGCACCGCCCACCACCGCGAACGAATGGATCCGGTTGTCGCGGCCGATGCGCGTCGGCCCCTCGATGACCGCGTGCGCAGCGACTCGGGTCCCGGCCCCGATCCGGCAACCGGCCCCTATGACGGCAAAGGGCCCGACCTCGACACCGGGATCGAGCTCGGCGTCGCGATCGACGATGGCCGTCGGATGGATCGCCATGATGGTTCGCCCGCCTGGTCTTGGCCGCCTGGGTCTCTTGCCCTGCGTTCAGCCCGGCACCTGCGGAATCGCCCGCAGCGCGCACATCAGCTGGGCCTCGGCGACGACCTGGCCGTCGACCAGCGCCTTGCCGGCGAACTTCCAGATCTGGCGCGCCTTGCGCAGGATCTGGACCTCGAGTCGCAGCTGGTCACCCGGACCGACGGGGCGCTTGAACCGAGCTTCGTCGATCCCGGCGAAGTAGAACACCGACTCCGGGTCGGAATAGGTGCCGAGGGTGGCGAACGACAGCACGCCGGCCGCCTGCGCCATCGCCTCGACGACGAGCACGCCCGGCATTACCGGATGGTGGGGGAAATGACCGACGAAGTACGGTTCGTTGATGGTCACGTTCTTGATCGCCACGACGCGCGCGTCGGGCACCAGCTCGATCACCCGGTCGATCAGCAGGAACGGATAGCGGTGTGGCAGGTAGCGAAGGATCTCGCCGATCTCAACGGTGCGCATCGGCCGCTCCGGCGTCACCGATCTATCCTCGCTCATCACTCGCTCCTGGCGCTGTCTTCTGGGTTCGGTCTTGGCGGCTCGCGCTCGGCCACGGCGCGCTCGAGCGCGCGCAACCGTCGGCGAAGATCCGGCAGGTGGCGAACGACGACGGCGGCTCGCTCCCATTCGGCGTTGTCCATCATCGGGAAGATTCCCCTGAAGAATCCGGGTTTGTGGATCGAGTGCGAGATCAGCGTCATCGTCGAGACGACGGTCCCGTCGGCCACCGTGATATGACCGGCGATACCCGAGGCGCCGCCGATCTGGCAGCGCTTGCCGATCACGGCGCTCCCGGCCACGCCGGCACAGGCGGCGATCGCCGTGTGCTCGCCGATCCGCACGCCGGGTCCGAGCTGGCTCAGGGTGTCGAGCGTGCAGCCGCGCTCGATCACGGTGTCGGCGAGGGCGCCGCGATCGATGCAGCAGTTGGCGCCGATCTCGACGTCGTCGCCGATCACGACACCGCCGAGCTGGGCGATCTTGCGCCAGCTGCCGTCGCCGGCCGGCGCGAGGCCGAAGCCGTCGGCGCCGATGACGGTCCCCGAGTGGATCAGCACCCGCGCGCCGATCTCGCAGTCACCCACGATCGTGACCCGCGGATGCAGCCGCGAACGGGCGCCGATCGAAGTGTCCGGCCCGATGTAGCTCCCGGCGCCGATCCAGCAACCGGCCTCGATCCGGGCACGGGCTTCGATGACCACGCCGGCACCGATCCGGGCATCGGCCGCGATCCGGGCGCTGTCGGCGATGACCGCCGTCGGATCGATGCCGGCCGGCGGCCACGGTCGCAGCAGCCCGTCGACCCATTCGGCCAGCCGGGCATAGTCCTGGTGCGGTTCGGCGCTGATGACGAGGTTGACGTCGGCGGCAAGCGCACCGGCGAGCGCCGGCGAAGTGATCAGGGCGGCCGCGCGGCTGCGGCTTGCCGCCTCGCATTGGTTGGCGCGAACCAGCAACGACAGGCTGTTCTCGTCGGCCGAGCGCAGGCTTGCCAGGCGGCGGATCGTCCGCTCGCCATCGCCGCGGACGATGGCGCCGACCCGGGCAGCGATGGCCGCGAGCGTCGGCGCCGGATCGAGTTCACCACGCATGGTCGGCCGCGCCCGGTCGGTCGCGCCTCGGCGCTGCTGCCGCCGTGGGTGCCCGATCCGTCGCGCGCCTAGGCACCGTCAGGGCGACGCGTTTAGCGCCTTGACCACGCGGTCGGTGATGTCGATCCGCGGGCCGACGTACACCGCTTCCTGCAGGATCAGGTCGTACCTTTCTTCCTCGGCGATCTGCTTGATGGCGTTGTTGGCGCGCTCGAGGACGACGGCGAGGTCCTCGTTGCGGCGCTGGTTCAGGTCTTCACGGAACTCGCGCTGGCGGCGCTGGAAGTCCTTGTCCATCTCGGCGATCTCGCGCTGGCGCCGGCCGCGGTCGGAATCCGACATCACCGCCGCTTCCTTGTCGAACCGTTCCGACATCGTCTTCAGACGGGCCTGGATATCGGCCAGTTCCTTGTCGCGTTTGGCGAAGTCGCGCTCGATCTTCAGCTGCGCGGCCTTGGCCGCGTTGGACTCGCGCAGGATCCGTTCAGTGCGAACGAAGCCGATTCGCGGCGGGATCTGCTGGGCTTGCTGCCCCAAAGCGGGCAGCGGCGCGGCCACGATCAGCAGACTCCCGACCAGGACGAGGAACAGCACGGCCAGCAGGCTCGTGTTCGGTGGTGGGATGGGTCTCATGTCGTTTGTCGGTAGAGGATGGGTCCCGCTGGCGCGGGGACACCGCCGAATTCTTACACAGATCAAAATCCCGTCCCGATCTGGAACTGGACGCGCTGGATCTTGTCGCCCTCGCGGCGGTTCAGGGGAAAGCCCACGGACAGCTTCAACGGTCCGATCGGCGACAGCCAGTTGATCCCGACACCGGTCGAGTAGCGCAGGTCGCCGAGGTCGTACCGAGCGTCGTCCCAGACGTTGCCGGCGTCGAGGAAGGCGAAGGTCCGGATGCTGCGGTCGTTGCCGGTGCCCGGCAGCGGGAACAGGAACTCGGCCGAAAGATTCAGCGTCGAGTCGCCGCCGGTGGCGTAGCCGTCGACGGGGTCCTTCGGGCCGAGCGAACCCGGTCCATAGGCGCGGACCGAGCCGATCCCGCCGGCGTAGAAGTTCTTGAACACCGGGTAGCTCTTGCCGCCCAGGCCAGCACCGTAGCCCACCATGCCGTTCAGCGCCAGCGTGTAGTCCTTGTTCAGCGGGTAAAACCATTGGTGGTTGTAGGTTGCCTTGTAGTACTCGACTTCCTGCCCGGGGAACGTGATCTCGACATTGACCCGTTGCAGCCGCCCGCGGGTCGGCGTGAGCGCGCTGTCGCGCGAGTCGCGGGCCCAGCCCAGGACGCCGAGCCAGTCCTGGCTCTCCGTGCCGAATTCGGCGATGTGGTCGGTATAGCGCTGCGGTATCGCACCCGACCCAGGCAAGATGGTGTTGGCCTCCCAGACCACGCCTGCCGACAGCCGGTCGACCTCGGTGTACGGAATCCCGAAGCGCATGCCGACCGCCTTGGACTTCAGCCGGTAGTCACCCAGGCCGAAGAGCCTGGCATTGAAGGTTCGCGACGAGGCCTCCATTGTCCGGCTGATGCCATCGGCCGTGACGTACGGCTGAGTGAACGACAACACCGCCGAGCGCTGGATCTCGCCGGTATTGACCTCGAACCCGAGGTT
>JBEVJQ010000382.1:0-4998 GCA_040510055.1 Burkholderiaceae bacterium
GCGAAGGTCCGGAAGTCCTTGGTCGTGAAGACATCGTTCATCACCGCCTGCAGGTAGCCATTGACCAGGGTCGAACCGAGCGGCTGCGGCCGGCCCTGGTCGTCGCGATACTGGAACAGGGTCTGTCCCGGCAACTGCTGACAACGGCGGACCAGCCGGGCGAGGCGCTTGTCGTCGAGCACGATGTCGTGCGCCTGGCGACCCTTGCCCTGGAACCGGAACCGCGCCCTTCCGCCCGGCTGGAAATCGACATGCCGATCGCGAAGCGTCGTCAGTCCATACGAGCGGTTGCTGCGCGCGTACTCGTCGTTGCCGATACGGATCATCGTATCGGCCAGCACGGAGATGACGATCGCGATGACTTTCTCGCGTGGGAAACCCGGGAGCAACAGGTCGCTGGCGAGCCGGCGGCGGAGCCGTGGCAGGGCGGTCCCGAACGAGATGAGCCGGTCGAACTTGCCGACGTTGCGGACTGCCGTCCAGTCGGCGTGATAGCGGTACTGCTTGCGACCGCGCGCATCACGGCCCGTGGCCTGCAGGTGCCCGCGTGCGTTGCGGCAGATCCAGACATCGGTGTACGCCGGCGGGATCGCCAGCAGCCGGATCCGATCGAGGATCCGGGGATCGCTGACCTTGATGCCCTTGCGGGTCCGATAGACGAATCCCGCGCCGTTCGACACGCGGACGATCCCCGGCTCGGCGTCGGTCACGTAGACCAGTCCCGCGCGACGTGCCGCTCGGGCTGGCACTGGAGGTGGGCGGGCGACCATGCTCATCGTCGCCCCATCAGCACGCGTCGTGCCTTCAGGGTCCGTCCGGCCGTGCGGCTGGCTGCGTCCTTCAGCGGCTGGCCGCCAGTGCCTGGTCGATGTCCCAGAGAATGTCGTCGACCGATTCGATCCCCACCGACAACCGGACCATGTCCGGCGTGACCCCGGCGGCCTGCTGCTGGACTGCATCGAGTTGGCGGTGCGTGGTCGAGGCCGGATGGATCACCAGGGTCCGCGCATCACCTACGTTGGCCAGGTGGCTCATGAAACGCGCCGCCTCGATGAACCGCTCGCCGGCCCGCTGGGCGTCGCCGTCCCTTCCGGGCACGAGCCCGAATGCCAGGATGCCGCCGGCGCCACGCGGCAGGTAGCGTCGCGCCAGGTCGTGATAGCGACTCGCCTGCGGCCCCGATCCGAGACCGGGATAGTTGACCCAGGCCACGCGCGGATCGCTGGCCAACACGTCGGCCACTCGCATCGCGTTGGCCACGTGCCGGTCCATCCGCACCGGCAGGGTCTCGATCCCCTGGAGCAACAACCAGGCCGAAATCGGCGCCAATGTCGGGCCCAGCGTGCGGGCCGTCTCCATCCGCGCCTTCATCGTGAACCCGAAGTCGCCGAACGTCTCGTAGAAGCGCACGCCGTGGTAGCCGGCCGATGGCTCGGTCATCTGCGGGAAGCGGCCGTTGTCCCACGGGAACTTGCCCGACTCGACGACCACGCCCCCCATCGTCGTCCCGTGGCCGCCAAGATACTTGGTCACCGAATGGACCACGATGTCGGCGCCGTGGCGGATCGGCTGGCAGAGGTACGGCGAGGCCAGCGTGTTGTCGACCACGAGTGGGATGCCTTGATCGTGGGCGACCGCCGCCACCGCCTCGAAGTCGATCACGTTGAGCCGCGGGTTGGCGATGGTCTCGACGAAGATCGCCTTCGACTCGGGCCGCAGCGCGGCGCGGAAGTTGGCCGGTTCGTCGGGCTCGACGAACGTGCAGTCGATCCCCATCCGCTTGAACGTGACGGCGAACTGCGAGTACGTCCCGCCGTAAAGGGTGTTGGCAGCGACGAAGTGATCGCCTGCCTGCAGCAGCGTCAGCATCGCGACCATCTCGGCGGCCATTCCGCTCGCCGTGGCGATGGCCGCGCGGCCTCCTTCGAGCGCGGCCATCCGCTCCTCGAGCACGGCGACGGTCGGATTCGAGAGCCGCGAATAGACGTTGCCGAAGGTTTGCAGGTTGAACAGGCTCGCCGCGTGGTCGGCCGAGTCGAACACGTACGAGGTCGTCTGGTAGATCGGCGCCGCCCGCGAGCCGGTCACCGCATCGGGGATCTGGCCCGCATGCAGGCACAAGGTCTCGATGCCGAAGTTCCTGTCTGCCAACGCGAAGTCCTCCGGGAGCGAGGCCCCCACCATGCGCGAGGGTCTCGTTGCCGCCGATGGTATTCAATGTGCCCCGCCGGCGGCAGCGCCAGCGGCCGGTCAGCGCATCAGCCCGCGTTCGGATCTGCGGCGCGGCCGGGGAGACGCGATCGCGATCGATCCACCTGCGGTCGGCTCGTCGGAGTCGCTGCCGCCCGTCAGGCGACCGATCGCGCCGCGTCGAGCAGCACGGCGGCTGTGCCCGGGTCGACCTTCGGCACGGGCGGCGCCAGGATCTGCGATCTCCGGTCGGCGAACATAGTCAACGCCAGCGCGCATGCCGCGAGGAACGACCCGGCCGCCGTCGGGTGACTGCCGTCGCGATCGTAGAGTTCGACTTCAGGGTGGCTGGCGAGCACGACTTCCCATGCCCTTCCGGCCGGGGCGACGCGGGCATCGATCTCGGTGGCGATCGCCGCGACGGCGGTGTCGAGGTCGACCTGCGTCGGCCGGGCCGAGCGCCGCGCCCAGGTGTTGTAGAGCACGATCGCCGGGGGCGACGGGTGGCCGGAGGCGGCACTCGCCGCCACAATTTCGTCACGGACCGCGCGCACGTTCTCGTGGAACCGTGCTCGGTTCTTGATCGGCAACGTGCTCTGTTCCTGCAGCACCACCTGGTCCCAGCGGTCGCGGGCGAGCGCCGCGGAGATCGCGCCGCTGTTGTGATGGCGGCGCAGGCTCGCGCCCCCGGCGGCGATGGTCGCGGTCCGGACCACGACGCCAGCCGTCGCGGCCAGCGCCGAGACCAGTGCCGGTACCTCGTTGCGAGTCACGAAGCTGTTGCCGACGAACAGAACCGTGGCCACAGCCGTCATCGCGGCCCAGGCCTCAGGCGGCGGGCGGCAACTCGACCTCGGCCGAGCCGGTATCCAGGTCGACGGAAACCCACCACATGAAGATCTGGTAGCCCAGGGCGAGCAAGGTCGCGCCAACGAACATTCCCAGGATGCCGCTGCTTGCCATCCCGCCCAGTGCACCCAGCAGAATCACGGGCATCGGCGCATCGACACCTCGACCGAGCAACAGAGGTTTCAGTACGTTGTCGAGAGTGCCGGCCAGGATCAGCAGCACGGTGTAAAGGATCGCCGCCATCGTACTGTGGAGCCCGCCCAACCAGATGTAGCCGATGACAGGAATGGTGACCAGGACAGCCGGGACCTGCGCGATTCCCAGCACCAAAACGATCATCGCAAGCACTCCCGCAAAGGGAACGCCGGCGACCACCAGCACCACCCCCACGACGATGGCTTGTATGAGAGCCACTCCTAGAACACCCTGTGCCACCGCACGAATGGTCGCTGTGCAAAGCCGTGCAAATCCCTCGCCGTGGCGAGGGCCCATGATGCGAGCGAAAATGGACCTGGTGCTGGCAGCCCCCGACTCTCCAAAGGCCATGAGGATCCCGGCAATGATGAAGGAAAACAGGAACAGCAGTCCCGCACCCGCCACGCCGGCAACGATTCCCAGCGCCACCTTGGCCAGATCTCCGACTTTGGGCTGCAGGCCCTGGATGACGGTAGGCAGATCCGTGTAGGCCTGGTACCAGAGAGAATGGACCCTTTCGCCGATCACGGGCCATTCGGCGACGCCGGGCGACGGCGCGGGGATTCGCAAGGTGTTACCTAGCACGCTGGTGACGAAGTCATGCACTGAATCGCCCAACGAAACCATCAGCACCGCAGTGGGCGCGACGATCAGCAGGATGCCGCACAGCACCAGCAGCGTGGCCGCCCATCCCTGTTTTCCTCCCACGCTGCGGGCCAGTTTACGTTGAGCAGGATAGAGCGTGACCGCCAGGATCACGGCCCACGCCATCAGCGCAATGAAAGGGGCAAAGATTCGGTAGCACAGCACGACCATGGCCAAGATCAAGCCGGCCCGGATGAAAACATCCAGCAACCTCCTGGACAGGCGCATTTCCAGATCGGCGTCGAACTTGCTGGGCGCATTCATTGATCGGTCACCAGTTGGGTTACTTATGTCACGGCGCTCAGCAACCCGATTCGAAACCCGGACACAGGGTCATCCGCCATGGCTCTTCATCAGCGGAATTCGTGAAGATGGATTCTAACTGCCGCAACTGAAATGCCGGGATGCACGCCGCGCCGGAGGAACTCCCGTCGCAGGAAGAGATGAGAGTCAGCGTGTCGTCTACTGTCGTGACTACCAGGCAGGCGGGTTCGCGCAAGTGACTCGGTCCGATCACTAACCCCCACCGAAGGAGTGGAAGCCGCAAAGAGTGCTTCGGTCGAATCGATGAACTGATGGCAACCGCGGTCGGTCCGCGGGTCCGTGCTCGCGCAAACAGTCCGGATATAAGACTGCGACTGCATCCGCCAAGCCTTCATCGATCGCTGCGATTGAAACACGGGAGGCGTCCACATAAATCAATATGGCGATCGAACCGGACTCTCGCCAGCGAGCACCGGCCGCTGACGCGGCGCCTGCCCGCCCGCCCGGATCTCGGCCCGTCGTCGGCTCGAAAGTCCCCGCCGCCGGCGTCTGGCGCTTCGACGTCGTCGCCGGCCTCACCGCGGCAGCGGTCGTGCTGCCCAAGGCGCTGGCGTACGCCGCGGTGGCTGGACTGCCCGTGGCGATCGGCCTCTACACCGCCTTCATCCCGATGATCGTCTATGCGTCGTTGGGCACGTCGCGCGTGCTCAGCGTCAGCTCGACGACCACGCTCGCGATCCTCGCCGGCACCGCACTGGCACTGGCGGTTCCGGACGGCAACACCGCCAAGCTCGTGACCGCGACCGCCACCCTGACCGCGCTGGTCGGCGCGATGCTGATGATCGCCCGGTTGAT
>JBEVJQ010000383.1:0-7541 GCA_040510055.1 Burkholderiaceae bacterium
ACTCGGCGGCGCTGATCGACTGTCCGGCGGCACGCGCCGACTGGGTGCGACCGGGGATCATGCTCTACGGCGCGACCCCGTTTGCCGACCGCGATGCCCGCGCGCTCGGACTGTCGCCAGCGATGCGCCTGGAAGGGTCGGTGATCGCCATCCGCGACCTCGCCCGAGGCGATGCCTACGGTTACGGCTCGACGTTCGTCGCCGACCGGCCGATCCGGCTCGGCATCGTCGACTGCGGCTATGCCGATGGCTATCCGCGCCACGCCCCGACCGGGACGCCGGTGGCCGTGGCGGGCATGGCGACGCGCACCATCGGGCGCGTGTCGATGGACATGCTGGCCGTCGACCTGACGCCGGTCCCGTCGGTGGCCGTTGGTTCGTCGGTCGAACTCTTTGGCGCACGGATTCCCGTCGATGCCGTGGCCCATGCCGCCGGAACGATCGGCTACGAGTTGCTCTGTGCCGTCGCACCGCGCGTGCGCCGGGCCGTCAGCGATCGCCGCTTCGACGACGACGGAACGCGCGACGGTGACGCGGCCGCCCGTTCCGGCGTCGGAACAGGCGGGCGCTGAACGATGGCGACGCGGGTATCGGGCAAGAGTCGCTACGTCTGTCGCGACTGCGGCGCGGTCGCAATCCGCTGGCAGGGGCAGTGCCCGGGCTGCAGCGCCTGGAACACGCTCGAGGAGCAGCGCGCCGATCCGGCAGCGGGACGATTCGATCCGCTGGCCCCACCGTCGGTGCTCGAGCGGTTGTCCGATATCTCCGTCGTCGAGCTGCCGCGAAGACCGACGGGAATGGCCGAGTTCGATCGCGTGCTCGGCGGCGGTCTCGTACCGGGCTCGGTGGTGCTGATCGGCGGCGACCCGGGCATCGGCAAGTCGACGCTGCTGCTGCAGGCGCTGGCCGCGGTCGCCGGCGACGATGACCGGGCGGGTGGTCGGTCGCGGGCCCTCTACGTGACCGGCGAGGAAAGCCTCGGCCAGGTCGCGCTTCGGGCCCAGCGCCTGGGCCTCGAGGGGAAGTCGCTGCCGGTGCTGGCGGAGATCTCGCTCGAGCGGATCGGCGCCACCATCCTCGCCGAGCGCCCCGAGGTCGTCGTCATCGATTCGATCCAGACGCTGGTGACCGAGGCGCTGGAGTCGGCTCCGGGCTCGGTGGCCCAGGTCCGCGACTGCGCCGCCCAGCTGACGCGACTGGCCAAGCAGCATGGCATCACGGTCGTGCTGATCGGACACGTGACCAAGGAGGGCGCCCTAGCCGGCCCGCGCGTGCTCGAGCACATGGTCGACACGGTGCTCTACTTCGAGGGCGATCCGCATTCGACATTCCGGCTGGTCCGCGCGATCAAGAACCGGTTCGGCGCGGCCAACGAACTGGGCGTGTTCGCGATGACCGATCGCGGGCTGCGCGCCGTCGACAACCCGTCGGCGCTGTTCCTGTCACGCCACGAGAAGCCCGTTCCCGGGTCCTGCGTGCTGGTGACGCAGGAAGGGACGCGACCGCTGCTGGTCGAGATCCAGGCGCTGGTCGACACCGCGCAAGGCGCGGCGCCGCGCCGGCTGTCGGTCGGACTCGATGCCGCCCGACTGGCGCTGCTGCTGGCCGTGCTCCATCGCCATGCCGGCGTCGTGACCCACGATCAGGACGTGTTCGTCAACGCCGTCGGTGGCGTGCGGATCGGCGAGCCCGCGGCCGACCTCGCGGTGGTGCTGGCGATCCTCACGTCGCTGCGCAACCGGCCGCTGGGGCGAGGCCTGGCCGTGTTCGGCGAGATCGGCCTGACCGGCGAGATCAGACCGTCACCGCGCGGCCAGGAGCGGTTGCGCGAGGCGGCCAAGCTCGGCTTCTCGCGAGTCATCGCGCCCCGCGCCAATGCGCCGAAGCGACCGATCGAGGGTCTCGAGGTCGTTGCCGTCGAACGGATCGATCAGGCGATCGACGCCATCTGAACAGGGCGGACGCCCGGATCCGCAGCTTCGCCGAGCCGTGATTCGCGGTCGAGTTGCGCCGCCGCGTCGCGACCGCTTCGCAACGCCGCCTCGAGCGTGGCCGGATAACGGTGGTACTGGTAGTCGCCGGCGAGGACGATCCGCGGGAGGTCCGGTATGGTCGTCGCGATTCGCGGGCGGTCGGGCACGCAATCGATGGTCGCGCGCCGTTCGTGAAACACGGCGAAGGCAGGCGCCGGCGGCAGTCGCAGCTGTTCGGTCAACTGCCGGCCGACGGCCACTGCGAGCTGCTCGCGCGGCACTGTCGCTGCCAGCGCACTGTCGCTGATCACCACCGCGCCGACTCGCCATCCGCGCTGCGGCGGACGACGGATCAACCATTGGCCGTGGCGGTCGTCGGCGGGTCGATCGTGGAGCAGGGTCACCACCGGCAGTCGCGGCCACGGGTCGCCATCCGGATCGGCCGGGCCGGACGGCCAACCGAGATATACCGTCGTGATCGGGCGGTGCCGGAATGCGCCCAGGTCGCGGATCAGCGGCAGCAGCGCGGCCTCGCTCGCGATCGCGGACGGATTGGAGAGAGTGCCGGTGGCCACCGGACTGGTCGAATCCGGGACGGCGCCGGCCGCCACCGAACGGGCGAGGATCCGGGCAGTGATCGGCGGGGGCGTCGCGAGCACGATGCCATCGGCCTCGATCATCGGCCGGTCGCAGCCGCGGCCATCGCGATGCATCGGGTCGCCTGCCGCCAGCAGCCGGTAGCCGCCGTCGGCACGGATGATCCGGCGAACGTCGAACCCGTAGGTCACCGAAGCCCCGGCCTCGTGCAACCAGGCGAGCGCCGGATCGACGAAAGCGTCCGACAGCGTCGCGTGCGGGAGAAGAAAATCGGTGGCCGCGGGCGGGCCGCAGAGACTGTCGGCCAGCACGTTGACAAAGGTCGCGGCGCAGGCGTCGGTGACGGGCGTGTTCATCGCGCTGACGACCAGCGGCCGCCAGAGCCGTTCGAGCAGTTCCGCCGTCTGTCCAGTCTCGGCGCACCAAGCCTCCACGGTCCGGCCCTCGGCTCGCGAAACGGCGCGCTGGCGATCGGCCCTGATTCGCAACAGGACTCCGAGCAGCGCGCCGCGCGTCCGCCACGAGAGCCCGGTCGCGCGCAGCAGGCCGCCGATACCCGACGCCGGGATCCGAAGACCGACGCGATCGTCGAGCTGGAACGTGGTCCGCTCGAAAACCGTGGCCTCGTCGACACCGATCTCGCGCATCAGGTCGAGCAGCTCGGTGTAGCCGCCGATCAGCAGATGCTGGCCATTGTCGAACGCCAGGCGCTGGCCGTCTCCGCCACCGTGCCACGCGGCGCGGATGCCCCTGGCCCGGCCGCCGGCCGCGGGCGCGGCGTCGAGCAGCGTTACGCGATGCCCGGCGACGACCAGGCGCAGGGCGGCGCCGATCCCGGCCCAGCCAGCGCCGACGACGGCAACGCGCACCTCAGGCCTGCGGCGGGCCGGCCCGCATCCAGGTCTTCCAGGCGAGCCACAGTTTGCGCACCGGCGTGAGTGCGATTCGTTGCGTGAGCACGCGGTACTGGTCGGCCTCGATCTCGTCGAGCAGCGTGCGATAGATCGACGCCATGATCAGCCCCGGCCGCTGCGATCGGCGGTCGACGGCCGGCAACAGCGCGAACGCCTCGCGATAGGCGTCGCGGGCGCGATCGGCCTGGCTCGCCATCAGCGCGCGGAACGGTTCGCTCGGTTCGAGCGCGGCCGGATCGCCGAGCACCTGCTGGGCACTGAGCCCGTGGCGCCTCAGGTCCTCGAGCGGCAGGTAGATCCGTCCCTCACGGGCGTCTTCGCCGACATCGCGGATGATGTTGGTCAACTGGAATGCCAATCCCAGCCGATCGGCGTAGCGCAGTGTCTGCGGATCCTCGTAGCCGAAGATCGATGCGGCCATCTCGCCGACGACCCCGGCGACGCGGCGGCAGTAGAGCGCGAGGCCGGCGAAGTCGGCGTAGCGATCCTGGACCAGGTCCATCTGCATCCCGTCGATGATCTCGACCAGCGTCGCGCGCGACAGCCGGTAAGGGGCAAGATGCGGCGCGAGGGCGATGCAGACCGGATGCGTCGGTTGACCCTCGAACAGCCGGTCGACCTCCGCGCGCCACCAGGCGAGCTTGGTGGCCGCGATCGACTTGTCGCGGATCTCGTCGACCACGTCGTCGACCTCGCGGCAGAACGCGTAGAGCGCCGTGATCGCCCGCCGTCGCTCGGGCGGCAGGAACAGGAAGCTGTAGTAGAAGCTCGAGCCGCTGGCGGCGGCCTTCTGCTGGCAATAGTCGGCGGCGGCTTCGGGCGTCATCGTTACCGCATCTCAGCGAACCAACAGCAGTCGGCGCGCAAGTCCCGGGCTGTCGCGCCAGCCGAGGTGCGGTCGCCGGGCGGCGACGTCGTGATCGACGGCGGCCATCCGGTCGAGGATTCGCAGCCCACCGGCGACGATCGCGCGCAACTCGAGCGACAACCGCAGCGGCACGGCATCGAACAGCGGGCGGCCGGCGAGCAATTGGCGCCGCGCCCGCGCCGCCTCCTCGGCGATCGCCGCGCGCAGGGCCGGACCACAGGAAGGCGCACCGAGTACGCGTTCGAAATCGACGGCTCCGATGCCGTGGGCGGCGAGCGTGTCCAGCGGCATGTAGATGCGGCCGTGCGCCCAGTCGATCGCCACGTCCTGGCAGAAGTTGATCTTCTGCAGCGCACTGCAGATCCGGTCGGCCGCCGCCACGTTGGCCCGTGTCGCGGCGTCGAACAACTCGAGCACGAGCCGGCCCACGGGATTGGCCGAGCGTTCACAGTAGTCCTGCACGGCAGCGGCATCGGCGTAGCGATCGACCGTCACATCCTGGCGGAACGCCGACAGCAGGTCATGGAGGTGGCGCCAGTGCATCCGGTGCCGCTCCATCGGCGCGGGCAGCGCATCGACCACCGGGACACCTGTGGTCTCGCCGCGGCGGGCGCACTCGAGTGCCTGGTCGAGCCGGTCGAGCGCTGCGGCCCGGGCCGCCGCAGGTGCCGTCCCTTCGTCGGCAATGTCGTCGGCGTGGCGGGCGAAGCGATAGATCGCCACCACCGCCGGGCGCTTGCCGGCCGGCAGCAACCACGAGCCGACGGGGAAGTTCTCGCGATGGCCGACCGCGTGCCAGGGCCGCGGACCGACGGCCGACGGCGCCGGCGGTTCGACCGAAGCGTCGGGGACAGCGGCGGAACTGCCGGGCGAGCGGGCAGAAGGATCCCCTGCAGCGAGCCCGGGGTCGGGCGTCGCGGGGCGGTCGGCGATGCGTGGAGCGGCGGTCACTCCAGCCATTGTAGGCAGGCCACAACGAGACACGCATGACCGGGAGCTTGATTACTGACCAGTCAGTCAGTAATATCTCCCCCAACCCA
The DNA here is from genome assembly GCA_040510055.1 of Burkholderiaceae bacterium. Classification (GTDB taxonomy): domain Bacteria; phylum Pseudomonadota; class Gammaproteobacteria; order Burkholderiales; family Burkholderiaceae_E; genus Lautropia. The sequence continues at coordinate 5,393 of JBEVJQ010000383.1, forward strand.
TCCGCTGGCCCGGCCGGCGGAGCGCCTGCCCGGACACCGTCATGTTTGCCGCGCCCTCGAAAACGATCGCCAGTTGCCCGCGCCGCCGTCGGGCCGCTCTGACCCTGGTCCTGGCCGCAGGGTTGGCGACCGCCGCCGCCGGATGTGCCCGTGGCGAGCCCGAGGTCGAGCGGACCGAGGCGCCACGCCCGGTGCGCACCATCACAGTCACGGCCGCAGCCAGTGCCGATGACTGGAGCCTGCCAGGCGAAATCCGCCCGCGGATCGAGGTTCGCTACGGATTCCGTGTCGGTGGGCGGCTGCTCGAGCGCAAGGTTCAGGTCGGCGATCGCGTCGCGCCCGGGCAGTTGCTCGCCCGGCTCGACCCGCGCGACCTGACGCCGGCGCTCGAGGGGCAACGGGCCCAGGAGGCCGCAGCGCGGACCGAACTGGTGCTCGCCAGCGCCGATCTGCAGCGGGCAGAGAAGCTGCGGTCCGGCAATTTCGTCAGCGACGCCAACGTCGATCGGGCGCGCGCCACCGTCCGCGCCGCCCAGGCGCGGCTCGACGCAGCCGGGGCCCAGGTCCAGCAGGCCCGCAACTCGCTCGCCTTCCAGCATCTGACAGCCGATAGCGCAGGCGTGGTCGTCGGCGTCGACGCCGAAGCCGGGCAGGTACTCGCCGTCGGCCAGACCGTCATCCGGATCGCCCAGCAGGGCGAGTTCGAGGTGGCGATCCACATCGCCGAGAGCGACCTCGAGCGTGCGCGTCACAACCCGCGCTGGACGGTGACGCTGACGAGCTTGCCGGAGCAGCGCTGGGAGGCACGCTTGCGCGAACTGTCCCCGGCCGCCGAGCCGGCATCGCGAACCTATCCGGCGCGGGTGACTCTGATCGGCGACACCGCCGCCGTTGCCTACGGAATGAGCGCCACCGTCCATGGTTCGTCGGTCGGCGACGAACGAATCCGCGTGCCGCTCACGGCGCTGTTCAGCCGCGACGGGCAGCCCAGGGTCTGGCTGGTGACGCCCGAGGGCGCCGTCGCCTCGCGTTCCGTGACCCCTGGTCGACTGGGCGACGACAGCATCGAGATCCTCTACGGCCTGGCCGGGGGCGAACAACTGGTCACGGCCGGCGCCAACCTGCTGCGCGCAAACCAGCGGGTCAAGCTCGTCGCCGGGCCACCGCCGGCGGCGGCTCCGCGATCGGGCACGGCAACGGCGACGCCGCGATCGGGCGCGGCCGCGGCGACAGCGACCGCCACGACGGCTGCCACGACGGCTGCTACGGTGTCGGCGGCATCCGCTCCGGGATCGGCCCCAGGCTCGGCCGGCGGCGCGCGCCAGTGACGGCGATCGACGATGCGGCCGAGCGGGCCGCGGTCTCGCGCTGGAACCTGTCGGCCGCGGCGCTGCGCTTTCCGCAGCTGACGCTGTTCTTCCTCGTCGTCGTCGCCATCGCCGGGACCCTGTCGTTCCTGCGGTTGGGGCAGCGCGAGGACCCGGATTTCACTTTCCGGGCGATGGTGATTCGCACGATCTGGCCTGGAGCGACCAGCGAACAGGTCGACCAGCAGGTCACCGACCGGATCGAGAAGACGCTGCAGGAGATCCCGTACTTCAAGTGGACCCGCAGCTACTCGAAGCCGGGCGAGTCGCTGATCGTCCTCGAACTGAAGGACATCGCGCCGCCTTCCGAGGTGCCGGGGATCTGGTACCAGGTCCGCAAACGCGTCGGTGACATTCGCCAGACGCTGCCGCAGGAGGTCGTCGGGCCATTCTTCAACGACGAGTTCGGCGACGTCTTCGGCACCATCTACGCGTTCACCGGCGACGGCGTCTCGCTCGCCGACCTGCGCCGTCATGCCGACTCGGTCAGGCAGGAACTGCTGCGCCTGCCCGATGTCGCCAAGGTCGAGTTGATCGGCGTGCGCGACGAGCGGATCTACGTCGAGGTCGCCACAACCCGGATGGCCTCGCTCGGGATCGATCCCGGCCGGATCGGCGAACAACTGGTCGCGCAGCTCCGAATGCGTGAATCCGTCGGCGGTAAATGCGTATATCGACCCGAAGACGTCGCCGAACTCGTCGTTGAAGAACGGGCCGATCGCCTCGGCCGGCAGCGTCTGGCGGATGTCGCCGACCTTCTTGCGCACCTGGTACCAGATGTC